>CALIGR010000162.1 GCA_938021445.1 uncultured Candidatus Altimarinota bacterium | reverse complement strand
AGCCTTAAAGGCTTTTAAAAAAGTTGTTTGGAGAATATCCTCAGCTTGCTCTCGGTCTTGAACTTTAGAAAGGATAAAACGGAAGATAGGGGTATAGAAGGCCTCGTATAAAATTGAAAAAGCTTCACTTTCCCCCGCTTTCGCGCGCTGCATGAGTTGGCTGAGTTCTTGAGGAGTTGGCTTCATTGGTTTTTGGCAGCTTTTTGAGAACCGTCTTTATTGTCTATAGTTATTTTTGTTTGGGTTGCAAATAGCGGAGATAGATAAGTCAGAGACTGATTTTATCGTTCTGTTTCTGATTTTTGTCTGAATTAAGTGCGTCAAAAAAACTTGGCAAGGGTCGAGTAGGTTTTTATGATCGGGAGGCTTTTAAGATTTTTTTATTTACTAACTAAGAGAAAAAGATGAATGCACTCAACAAAGCTCAAATTATCGGAAACCTAACGCGAGAACCAGAACTTAAGCAAACAAATAATGGTCAGCCAGTCTGCACGTTTGGGGTTGCCACCAATAGATACTGGACGGATTCAAGTGGCGCGAAACGAGATGAAGCAGAATATCACAATATAGTGGCTTGGGGGAAACTGGCTGAGATTTGTGGTCAGTACCTTAAAAAGGGAACGAAAGTTTTTATTGAAGGACGATTGCAAACACGAAACTGGGAAGACGATGCCGGAACGAAGCACTACCGAACAGAGATTGTGGCAAATGACATGATCATTTTGACACCAAAAGGAGCGCCAGTGGAAGGGGGCTATGATGCCGCACCAGCTTCGGCGGCCCCAGCACCAGCTGCGGCGGCTGTGAACAACTCGGCAGATGATATTTCTCCAGAAGATCTGCCTTTTTAGTTTTTATCTTAATTCTACTTTTTTCCAAAAAACCTCTTCGACTTAAGAGGTTTTTTGGTTTACGTAGAGGAATAGATCTGATAGGTATACCACTGTCATGAATACAGAAAAAACACTCGTTATTATTAAGCCAGATGCCGTTCAGCGAGGTCTGGTTGGAGAGATTGTGGGGCGGTATGAGAAAAAAGGACTTAAAATTGTAGGTTTTAAGATGATGGAGCTCAAAGATGCGGTGCTTCGTGAGCATTATGCTCACGTGGTTGATCGTCCATTTTTTGCGGAACTCGCTCAGTTTATGAGTTCTTCTCCAGTGGTAGTGGTCTGCCTTGAAGGACTGAATGCGGTAGAGGTTGTGCGAAAAATTTCGGGGACAAGCGCGGATCAGTTTGGAACCATAAGAGGGGATCTTTCGGTTTCTAATCAGCGAAACCTGGTCCATAGCTCTGATAGCCTAGAAATGGCAGAAAGAGAAGTTGAAAGATTTTTTGCGTCAGACAGCGAGCTTTTTGGCTACGATAAAGAAGAGTGGCGACATGTTTATGCGAAGAGTGATCAGTAGGGCTGGGCCTAGGAATTGATCAGCTTTGTCATAGGATATTGATTTACGCGTCTTATTTCCTAGTATAATTACTGTTAATGCGAAAAATTTTACTGGCCTTGGGAGTGTTTTGCTTCAGCGCCGGAGCCCAAGCGGCTTTTTTGGATGTTGATATTACTCATCCTTACTATCAGGCGATCAGTTATCTAAAGTCTCAAAAAGTGATAGAAGGGAAGCCGGTGAAAGGGAAAAGAATTTTTGCTTCTGCGGAAAACATAAACCGAGCCGAAGCGCTGAAAATCCTCATGCTCAGTAGCAAGGTTGATCTCAAGGTCGATCAAATGCCTTTTCCTGATGTGCAGCAAGGTCAGTGGTTTTATGATTATATCTCAACGGCTTTCGGTCGAGAAATTGTCAAAGGGTTTCCGGATGGAAAGTTTTATCCAGGGGCTCAAGTTCGTCGATCTGAGTTTTTAAAAATGCTTTTTGAAAGCTTTAGCACTGAGGTCTCTACGGTTACGGGAAGTCAAGCTTGGTTCGATCCGTATTTTGATAAAGCCAGAAGTCTAAAACTTTTACCACGTGGGGATGAGCCAGAAGCCCTGGTGAGTCGAGGTGAGGCCGCTGAGATTATCTATCGATACATCAAAGCTCAAGAGAGTGTGGAGGGTGAATATGTTTATAAAGGGACTGGGATTGCCAGTTATTATCATCCAAGTTTGGCGGGAAACTTGACAGCCAATGGCGAAATCTACGATCCACAAGCGATGACGGTCGCTCATCGGACACTGCCTTTCGGGACGAGGCTTAAAATTGAAAATGATTTAGGGACTTTTGTGATTGCGCGGGTCAATGATCGTGGGCCTTATCATAAGGATCGAGTGTTGGATCTTTCAGAAAAAGTTTTTAGCAAGTTGGCGCCTATGAGTAAGGGGATTATTAAGGTTAAATTTTCTGTTTTTCAGGATGAACAATCAAGTGCCGTTCCTATTCCAGAGCAGATAGCGCCTTACCTTGAGTCCGAACTTAAAGTTGAAAAAGTTCCAGAAGCTTTTCAGTCTCAGCTCCGCAGTAGTGCTCCAGAAGATAGTGATAATAAAACATTGAGTAAATCGGTTGATTATGAGTATCAGCCACTTTTTTTGGAAAGTGTAAGCAACCTGAGTACGGATTTTTTTCCAGGGATGGAGTTGCGGAAACCGATTCCTAAAAAACTTATCAATGGAACGGTCATGCAGGTTTCAGGGCGAGTCGAAAACCGGGTAAGCGATGCCGTGATTTTTTTTACGCAAGATCGTAATACAAATGAACAAAAATCGTTCGAGGCCGATCTTTCAGGTAATAACTTTTCGTTTAATCTTCCTTTTGTCAAAACAGGTTCTTTTTATATTGGAGCGGCTTTTGAGACGGGGGAGTCGGTGAAAGTCGGCGAAATTGAGGTGGTGGATGCGCCTCGTTTTAGGCGTTACCCAGCCAGTGAAGATACTTTTAGAAGCGATATAAACCTTGATCTTTTTCCAGAAGAAAAAGCGGTTACTTTAAGCTGGATGAGTGGGAGTGATCGAGTGACTAAGCTTGAAGTAACTCAGGGGCCACGAAAAAAAATCCTCTATTTTGAAGACGGTTTAAATACTTTTGATCTTGGTTTTGATTTTTTCGAAGATTTTAAAATTAATGAAAAGTTAAGCTTTGATCTTTTTCAGGCAGGAAGCGCGGATGGTTCGCTCGATAAACAGCGAACGAACTGGAAAAAACTAGCTTTTGAGAACTACAAGTTGATTGAAGGTTTCCCTGATGCGGTGAAGAAAGATATGGTGGCGATGATTAATTTTGAAAGGTATCGTAAAAACCTAGATCAGATAACGATTCAGGGAAAATTGCTGGATCTCAATCAGGTTTTAGCCGAGAAAGTTTTTATTATAGATCCTGACGGGGAGGTGTTTGAGATAAAAAATTATGTGACGGGTTCTGTTTTTCGTTTTGCTTTTACTCCTGAAAAAGAAGGCCAGTATGTGGTTGAAGTAATTTCGAATAAAGGCGAGATCTTTTTTAACCGAGCGATTTATATATCGAAAGAGCATGTGCTTCCAGTTTTCCCTAAGAAACAGCTCACAATCAGTAATGATCGACTGGCGAGCTTAACGGCATGGACCAATCTGCTTCGACAAAATGCTGGGCGTTTTCCTCTTCCGGTGAGCAACTCCTTGAGCCAAGTGGCTCAAGAATATGCCGAACGCATGGCGAACGAAAACTTTATTGCACACGTGGATCCAGAAGGCCTTGATGTGGGACATCGAATTTCGCACTTGCCGATACGGTCTTACGGAGAAAATCTTAGCTTTGGGACAGACCTACAGCTGGCTATCAATGGTTTAGAAAACTCAGCCTCTCATCGCCAGACGATTCTTTCAACACGCTGGGAAAATATGGGGCTTGGGCTCGCTCAAAACAATAAGGGACATTACTATGTGGTTCAAATCTTCGCGAGAAATTAGATTTTTTGCTTAGTTTGTGATAATATAGTCAGATTTATGTTTTTTAGACGTAATCTAAAATGTTTCAAAACTCACTCAAATTCGGTTTATTTCTGGCTTTTTCGGTTTTTACTGGAGTCGCTTCGGCGGAGCCACCAGAAGCGATTGATAATCTTTCCGCTACGGCGGGAGATGGTTATATCGACTTATCTTGGGATGAAGCGGTTTCACCAAGTGGTGGAATTATTCTTTCTCATCGAATTTATTATGGAACGACCGCCGTTCCGGCTGATGGAGATGGGGAATATGATACAGACATTGATACCAGCTCAAGTTCGACCGAACACAGAGTAAACGATCTTAGTAATGGAGTGACTTATTATTTTGCGGTGACGGCGATTGACGATTCAGGTGAAGAGTCACTTTATTATTCCAATGAGGCATCAGGAACACCTTCAGCCAAAAGTGCTACAGCGGAAGAACCTGAAGAGGTTTCTGCTGAAGAGGTTGAAGCAGATGATAGTTTTGGTAGCGCAGAAGGTCTCACGGTTGATAGCGCTGAACAAATGACGAATGACTCGGTTAAGATTATTCTTTCTTCGGACTTAGATACTTCGACCGAAGCGGAAGATTTTTCAGTCCAGAATCAGCGCACAAGCGATTATGTCGTAGTGAATGGTGGTGTTATCCAAAATAATACAATAGTGCTTCAGGTGAATGAAGAGTTTGTAGAAGATGATATTTATGAGGTTACAGCCTCGTCGGCGGTGAAAGATTTAAATGGGAATCCAGTTAGTTCTGGTTTCACTGATACGGTTACCTTCACGGGAGCCGTCTTTTTTGAAAATCCAGAGCTGCCAAGTGAAGAAACAGATATTTTTACAGAAGAAGATCCAATTTTAATTGAAGAAGATCCGATCGTAATCGAGGAAGATCCGATCCGAGCCGAAGCAGAACAAAATACGGATATATTAGAAGACCCGTTTGCGGGGCTTGGGAATGATTTTTTAACGAATGAGTTTGAAACTAGTGATTCAGTAGAAAATACAACTTCGGATTTTTCTGAATCTGAACCAAGCCTATTTGATGACTTCAATAGCTCGGCTTTACCGGAAATTACAACAGACAATACTAATTCAACGGATGATTTTAATCTGCTTAACGAATATGATTCTAGTGCAGCATCAACACCAAGTTCACTTCCAGAAGTGACAGACTTGAAGGTGGACAGTGCTCAAATGAACTCAGAAGGTCAGATATCAATTTACTGGAATCCTCCAGCGGGAATTCAATCTCAAGTGTTTTATTACCGTGAAGGTTTGGCCGCGTGGTCTCAAGGAGAAACGCTTGCCGCGAGTACAACTGAAAAACGAATTAAAGTGAAACCTAATACAAATTATCAAGTTCGTATAACGGTTAAAAGTAGTATAGGAACCGAATCATACGGACAATCGACAAGTTTCTCGACGAATCTTTCACAATCGGGTCCAGCGGCTTGGGTTGCGATCGGACTGGCTCTCTTATTTGGGTACTTATTGCTTGGGCGAAGACGTTTCTAAGATTTTACAAAGAATAACCGTAAGCCTCCTTTAACTTAGGAGGCTTTTTAATATGCTGAGTTTAATGATAAAAGAGATTCGTCTTCAAAAGTTCCTATCTGAACAAGGAATTTGTTCAAGAAGAAAAGCCGAAGAATGGATCACGGCGAGGGAGATATTGATAAATGGTGAGGTGGCCACGTTGGGGGATAAAGTGACAGGGGAAGAACTGATATTGATAAGAGGAAAAAAACTGGAGATAAAGACCAATCTAAAGCGAGTAGTTTTGGCTTTTCATAAACCAAAAAATGTAGAAGTCACCCTACAAAAAACAGAAGGCGCTAAGACCATCGCTGATTATGATTTTGGAGTGGGACGTGTTTTCCCCATTGGACGTCTAGATAAAGATTCAAGAGGTCTTTTGCTGCTCACCAACGATGGAGATTTGGCAAACAAGCTTATGCATCCTCGTTATCAAAAGTCAAAGACCTATCAGGTTAGAGTTCATCAATCTTTTGATAAGCTGTTTATTAATAGAATGAGAACGGGGGTAATGTTTTCTCCTGGAAAAAAATCAAGCCCTTGTCAGGTGAAGTCAATATCAGAACAGGTTTTTGAAATCACGCTTAAAGAAGGCGCTAACCGACAGATTAGACGAATGTGTAGTAGCCTTGGATATGAAGTGATAGATTTATTCAGAACCCATTTTGGTCCCGTAGCGCTTGGAAATCTTAAAGCTGATAAGTGGATAGACGTGACTGAATTTTTCTCAGACGGCGCCTAAGTCTTTCTTGAGGGCGTGGATATGTCTGGCGGTGGCAGAATCTTCTCTGGTGAGTGTTTTTATTTTTTTAATGCCGTGCATTATCGTTGTATGATTTTTTCCCCCAAAAGCTTCTCCTATGCTTTCAAGGCTCATGTTGAGTACGTCTTTGCAGAGAAGCCAACTGGTCTGACGGGGGAAAACTACATTTTGTTTTCTCGAGGCTCCGAGTAAGTCTGTTGCTGGAATCTGAAAATAGTCAGAGACCAGAGTGATGATGTCATCTGCGTTTTTCGCGAGTCGAGCTTCGGGGTGAGTGCTGTCTGAGAGCAGCTGGTCAGTTGGATGTAGTTTTCTGAAAATTTGACCGACGGTTTGCACTGTTGGAGCGATTTGTGAAAGTTCCTGTATGAGCCCGATTTGATTGAGAACGTTTTCGAGTTCTCGAAGGTTTTTACGAACATTGATCGCTATAAAGTTTACCACTTCTTCTGGAAGGATAAGGCCTTGTTCTTGTGCTTTTTGCTGAATAATCATTGTTTTTGTTTCAAATGACGGCATACAGATATCTACGATAAGCCCCCATCCAAGGCGAGAAGTAAGTCTATCGGCCATGCCTTCGAGCTGAGCTGGAGGGCAGTCTCCAGAAAAAATCATTTGCTTGTCTTGATCTCGTAGATCATTGAAGGTGTTGAAGACTTCGATTTGAGTCTGGTCTTTTCCAGCAAAGAACTGAACGTCATCAATAAGAAGCACATCGACTCTTCGATACTTTCTCCGGAGCTCTTCAGTTTTTTTCTTGGCAATCGCTTGGATGATCTCGTTTGTAAACCGTTCGGCCGTGGTATAGACCACAACGGCCTGAGGATTGCGTCTTAGGATTTCAGCGGCGGTCCCCTGAAGCAAGTGAGTTTTTCCAAGGCCAACGCCTCCATAGACATAGAGCGGGTTAAATTGGCTTATTCCTGAAGTGGCGTTTTCGGCCACTGTGTTACAAGCAGCATGAGCAAAACGATTTTCTTCTCCAACGATAAAATTTTGAAGCGAGAATTTGGATTGAATTTGACGAGATTCCAGGTGTTCATTGAGCTTTACCGTCGGTTGGTTGGGGAGTTTCCTTGGTTTGGTTTCTTTAAATATTTCAGCATGAGTTGGGTTCTTTCTGTGAGCGAGGGTGAGATCGACCTCAAAGAAGAGCTTCTCTATCTCTGGCATTGTTTTTTTAACCGTTGAGAGAAGAATACTGTGGTACTTATTTTCCAGCCAGTTTTTGTGCATTTCACTCGGGCAGCTAATCAGCAACGCGGCTCCAGCGATCTCTTTGAGCTCTACGTTTTTAAACCACGTACCAAACTCCATACGAGCGATTTTCTTCGAAAGCAGGTCGAGGACTTGGCCCCAAATTTCGATTTTATCCATTAATTTAAGCTCGGTAGATTAAGTCTTGACGGTCCATTCCGACTCCAATGACGCTGATAGGACAGTTTATAAGTTCTTCCAGTCTCAGGACGTATTTTTGAGCGTTTTCAGGTAGTTGCGAAAATTCTTGTATGCCACCAAGGTCTTCAGACCATCCAGGGAGCGTCTCATATTCGACTCTGAGGAGCTCTTTGTTGGCTTTTCGGGTGGTTGGTATGTTGAATACCTCTTTATCGTCTAAGAAGTACTGAGTCGCAACTTTGATTTCAGTGAGTCCCGTGAGGACATCGAGCTTGGTGAGGTTGATAGAATCGAGTCCATTAAACTCAACAGCGTTTCGGACCACGACGGCATCAAACCAACCACAACGTCTGGGGCGTCCAGTCGTCGCTCCAAACTCTCCTCCAGATTGTCTGATTTGTTCGCCAAGATCATTATCAAGCTCACTCGGAAATGGTCCCGCTCCGACTCTGGTCGTATAGGCCTTGGCAATACCAACTAGTCCAGAAATGGCTCGGGGTGGAAATCCAAGACCGGTGGAAATTCCTCCCGCGGAAACATTACTAGAGGTTACAAATGGATAAGTCCCATGATCAATATCTAGGTGATGGGCCTGAGCGCCTTCGAACAGAATTTTTTCTTGTGCTTTATAGGCCTTTAGTAGCAATATTCTGGTGTCGCAGAGCATTGGTTTTACTTTTTCTCTAACCGACATTAGTTTTTCAAACTCGGCTTCAGCGTCAGTTTCTATCTGAAGAGTTTCTGCATGAAACTTACAGTTTTGCTCGAGTTTTTCTTTTAGTAGCTCTAAATCCAGCAAGTCTTCAACACGAATCCCTCTTCGGGCAATCTTGTCTTGATAGCAAGGTCCAATGCCTCGGCATGTGGTTCCAATTTTGTCCTTGCCTTTTCGACGCTCGAGTTCGGCATCGATATTTTTATGATAGTCAAAAAGCAAATGAGCTTGCAGTGATATTTTGACTCGGTCTTTCATGTCAAGACCGCTGTGCTCTAGATTTTCTATTTCCTGGACGAGATCAGGGAGTGAGACGACGGTGCCGTTTCCAACCACCCCTATAGATTTTGGGTGAAGCAGCCCCGAAGGAAGTAGATGAAAAACGTATTTTGTCCCATCGGTATAGATGGTGTGTCCGGCATTAGCGCCTCCAGTACTTCGGCAGATATAGTCAAAATGACCAGAGATGGCATCGACTAATTTGCCTTTTCCTTCGTCGCCCCATTGAGTACCAATAACGCCCACCGAAGTCCCAAGACTTTGTAGAAAACTTTGCATGAATGTGTATAATTTGTGGATAAGTTTTGCGAGTGAGATTTGCACAAAACTCGCCAAAGAACTTAGATTCTTTGGGGGTCGGTGTCAAAAAAAAGAGGATAAAATATGGGTTAAAAAAGTGATCAAAAAAAGACCTAAATCAGTGCTAGACTAAGGCCTCTCTTTGTTGATCAAAAAAAGTGATCAATTTGAGTTTATTACGAAAAATATCTTTCTTTCAAATAGTCTATTAGTTCTGAAATTTTTATTCGTTCTTGGGTCATCGTATCACGATCTCGAATGGTTACGGCATTGTCATCTTTGGATTCATAGTCAATAGTTATGCAGACTGGAGTTCCAATCTCATCTTGTCTTCGGTATCGCTTCCCGATGGCTCCAGATTCATCGTATTCGGTATAACCAAATATCTTTAATTGTTTTTGTATTTCTCTAGCGAGTTCAGGCAGCCCATCTTTTTTCATCAGTGGTAGTAGCGCGATCTTAACTGGAGCGATTTTAGGTTTTAGCCTTAGGACGGTTCTTTGGGATCCGTCTTCGAGTGTTTCTTCTGCGTAAGCGGAGGTAAGGATCGCCAGAAGTGACCGCCCAAGGCCAAAAGTAGGCTCTATAACGTGTGGTATGTATTCTTCATTGGTCTGTGGGTCTCGGTACTTTAGTTTTTTTCCGCTAAATTTCTCATGTTGGTTGAGATCAAAGTCGGTTCGGTAGGCACAACCGTAGAGTTCTTTCTGCCCAAAGGGAAAATCAAATTCTATATCAAAGGTTCGTTTTGAGTAGTGGGAGAGTTTTTCAGCACTGTGTTCAACGACATGGCATTTTTTACGATCAAGGCCAATAAGGTCACACCAATCAAACATCGCTTTTTCCCAAGCGCTAAAAATTTGATTCATATAATCCTGGGCTTCGTCTGGCCAGTCGTCCAGATGTGGTTTTCCCATCCAGGCTTCGCGTTTTTCTGTGAATCCAGCTGGGGGCGTTATAAAGTACTCTATCTCCATTTGCTCAAATTCAAGCTGTCTAAAGATAAAGTTCCCGGGGGTTATCTCATTCCGGAAGGCTTTCCCGATCTGAGCGATCCCAAAAGGAATTCGGACCCGGCAGCTATCGATGACATTTTTGAATTCTAAAAATATAGCCTGAGCGGTTTCCGGTCTAAGATAAACATGTCCATCATCGCCCGTTTTAGAAAGAGGTGTTTTAAACATCTGATTAAATTTTCTGACGTCTGTGAAATCTTGTTTCCCACACTTAGGACACTTAATTTTATTTTCTTGAATGATTTTAGTGACTTCTTCATCAGGTTTTCCTTCACAGTCTTCTCCGAGGGCCTCTTCTACCAGATGGTCAGCGCGTAGCCGCGCTTTACAGTTTTTACAGTCAATAAGCTGATCATTGAATCCCCCTACATGCCCGCTGGCTTCCCAGGTCTTTGGATGAAGAAATATATCTCCATCGATCCCAACCATATCGTCCCGGTTTTCTACAAACATATTCCACCAGAGATCTTTTACGTTTTTCTTCAGCAGGGATCCGTAGGGTCCGTAGGTATAGGTATTGGCAAAGCCGCCGTAGATTTCACTCCCTGGGTAGATAAATCCGCGTCGTTTGCAGAGGGCCGTAATTTGATCCATTGATGTTTTCATTGGGCTGATTCTATTTTTTTTGAGGTTCAAGAGAATTTATTTTTTCGAATTTTTTTAAGAATTGCATGAAACTTTGAACAAATTGTTTACAAAAACCCTTTTTATAATACTTTCGGGGCTCAATATTTTTCAAAAATACTCTTATCAATTCTCAAATTCCATTTTCCGATCTAGGCCTGAGTGCCGATATTTTACAAAACATCAAAGCGAAAGGTTTTGAGTTTGCGACTGAAATACAAGCTAAATCTATTCCGGTGATCCTGGATTCGGAGCACGATATTGTGGGGGTGGCCCAGACGGGGACTGGGAAAACAGCCGCGTTTGGTTTGCCGCTAGTTGATTTGGTAGAACCAGGGAAAGTGAAAAAAATAAAGTCGTTGATTCTCACACCAACGAGAGAACTAGCGATTCAGGTCGCGAGAGAAATAGATTCATTTAAAGGAAAAAAGAATCTTAGTATCCAGACTGTTTATGGTGGTCAGGATATCCGAGAACAGATCCGAAGTATAAAGAGAGGGGCTGATGTAGTCGTCGGAACGCCTGGGCGAGTGATAGACATGCTGAAACGAAAGGTTTTAGATTTTTCAGACCTAGACTACTTCATCTTAGATGAAGCCGACGAGATGCTTAACATGGGTTTTATCGAAGCGGTAGAAGATATAATGAAATCGATGCCTGCACATCGACGAGTGTTTTTGTATTCGGCAACGATGCCGCCAAAAATACAAAACCTCTCTAAAAAATACATGAAGAATCAGGTGGTTATTAAAGTGGAGGCTCAGAATGTAAAACGAGATAATATCGATCAACAGTACTATATTGTCCGAGCGTCAGACAAAACAGAAGCGATTAAAGACCTGGTTGTTTTAGAACCAGCCTTTCACGGTATTATTTTCTGTCAGACCAAAAAAACGGTTAATGAGCTTACCGATGAGCTTAAGCGTAAAGGACTTGATGTCGACTGTATCCATGGAGATATCGATCAGCGTCAGCGAGAACGTATTTTGCAAAAGTTTAGAGAGCGAAAGATAAAGATTCTGGTGGCTACGGATGTGGCCGCAAGGGGAATTGATATCGATGATTTAACGCATGTGATTAATTACTCACTGCCAATGGAAATTGAGAGTTATGTCCATCGTATTGGGCGAACGGGGAGAGCGGGGAAAAAAGGGATTGCAATGACCTTTATTGATAGCAGAGAGCGCTATAAGATCTCTCGTCTGACAAGAGAAACCGGGAATGAACTGCGTGAATGTGAGCTGCCTTCGCAGAAAGATATCTGGATCAAGAAGCAAGAACTTTTGGCGGTCAAGCTCGTCAAAACCATAGAGTCAGGGGCTTCGTCTCAGTACGCTGGGGTTTCAAAGCAACTTATTGAGGCTTATGGGGAAAACGAGATTGTTGCGGCGTTGCTGCACGAGATAAATGGCCCACTTGAAAAAGAACGGCCTAAGACTATTGGTCGTCGGGATCGAGATAGTGAATCAAGAGGGGGCGGTGGAGGCTTTAGAGGCGGTCGTCGTTCGTATTCTGGTGGTGGCGGTGGAAGCCGAAGTGGCGGAGGGAGTCGTAGCGGCGGAAGCCGTTCTTACTCTGGTGGTGGCGGTGGAAGTCGAAGTGGTGGTGGGAGTAGTCGAAGTGGTGGAAAAGGTGGCTATTCTAAATCGTACAAACCAGGAGGCTCAAAACGGCGAGGTTAGCTTTTTGATTTTGTAGTCTAGCTGGTGTATAATGCACAGATGGCTGAAAAACTAAGGCGTACTGAATGGGAAGAAATCATCGCAGGTTGCTTATTTTTTACGAGTAAGCAAAAAGATTTTCTTATTGGGGCCTATGACCGTCTAGCCCTTTTTCAGATTGATAATCTTATCAAGGCTATAAAGGCAGAAGAGCAAAGTTTTCTAGTAAAGACTCAAGAAGTTCTAGATGCTTTTTTGAAAGAGGATTCTCACCAAAGACAAGCAATTTCGAGCGAACATGAAGAGTCCCATTTAGCCGAGATTGCTAAGGCAGAGCGAGATTTGGATTTAACTCTAGAAAAAATTTAATCATGGGGAATCCTGAATTTGGTCATAGTGTAGAAGGTCCAGCGGAAACTGCTGATTATTTTGAAATTAAAAAAGGACGTGCAGATTTAGAAAATACGCTAGGGCAAATGCCACTTGCTGGTTTCAACGATAATAAGGCTGTGTCGTTCGCTTTCAAAGGGGCTATAAAAAGACTCGGAAAGAAGGCAGAAAATGAGATCAGTAAAGCACCAGGAACCCAAACTCTTCTTGAGCTAGAGTCATCACCACTTAGCTTTGATGTAGGCAGGAATACAGATCTCGTTGTAGATCCTTTTGACGCGTCTGTGGGTGTTTTTTATCAAGAGTGCTGGGAGAGTCTCTGTGTAGCGGCGGGTGCCAAAATAGACAGTGAAGGGGACGCGGCTGTCGGTGTGAACTTTCAGATGAAGTTTTAGTGTTGTTCTATCGAAATGATTTGAGATGTTTATGATAGTTTTGAAATTAAAAAAAGACCTAGATATGTTCTAGGTCTTTTTTGTATGAGTGAATTTGAGGTTTTACTTACCCGCTTCTTCGTTTACTGCTTTTTCGAAAGTAGCGGCGTCAATAGCTCCTGGCATGATTTGTGTGCCGATGAAGAGGGCGGGAGTTCCTGATACGCCGTACTTGGCGCCTTCGGCGACATCGGCTTGGACTTCAGCGTTGGTGCTTGGATCAGCGAGACAAGTTTCCAGATCAAGACCCAGATCGTTCTTAGCGTAGTCTACAAGAAATTGTTTTCCCGCATCGCCTTTTCCTGACCAAGTATCCATGTTGTCGAATATGGCCGCGTGCATTTTCCAGTAGGCGTCATTA
>CALIGR010000161.1 GCA_938021445.1 uncultured Candidatus Altimarinota bacterium | reverse complement strand
GCAATTTTTATTTCTTTTAAATGTTCGGCCTCCTCATGCTCAACGAGCTTTCGAAGCACTTCATGAACGGCCATATTCTCTAGATCCGAAAAAAAGTGAGGATTTTTTCTCAGGATCTTCTTAAAAAGCTCAGTCTGCTTTTGGTCCATAACCTGAAGCAGTTTTAGGGCTTTATACTGTTGTGATTCAGAAGCGGTCAAAATACGCTCCTTTAGCGCTTTGGGAATAAAAAGATTCCGCCCAAGCAGCGTTTTTATTTCAGTGGTTACTTCAGACAAAATAGCCATCGGGCTATTATATCACAAATAAGCGCTTTTCTCCATTATTTCATACACTTTTTCACGACTATCATCTGGGGCAATCTTATTGCGTCCAGTGAAGTCACACACTTCACATTTAAAGCAGATTTTTTCTGGCAATCCAGACTTTAGCTCAACCCCTATCGGTTTTAATATCCCCTGACATGAGTTATTTCTGTCTCCAGGATTGATATCTACATGTTTCGAGCAAAGACACATCACGCAGTGATTTCGACAGGTTGACTCGGCTGGGATATTTTCATGACCGCAGACCGCACAGGTAAATGATTCGTTTCTATGGGTAAATCGCTTCATCTGTATCAGTCTAACACTTGGACACTTGTCTAGAAAGGTCGAACTAGTACTTTATAGCAAACATGAAATTACTCGACGTCCGTATCGATGAATTAAACCAAAGCTCACTCGAATCAAAAATTCGGTCTATTTTAGGGCAAAAAAAATTACATCATATTGCGACTGTAAATCCAGAATTTTTAGTTGAGGCTCAAAAAAATGAAACCTTCAAAAGTCTTTTAAACAAGACTGATTTAAATATTTGTGATGGTGCTGGGATAGCTTTTTGGACAAAAATTTTATACAATAAAAAAGCACCTCGGACCCCTGGTGTAGAACTGGCTGAAATCATTTGTAAAATTGCCGCACAAGAAAAAAAATCTATCTATTTTCTCGGTGGGTTTGGCGTTGCCAAAGACGCCTCAAAAGCGATGAAGTTAAAGCACACCGACTTAATCATTGCTGGAGCTGAAGACGGGGAAACTAATTCAATGAACAACAATATTACTCAATCAGCACCAGATATTATCTTTGTCGCGTTTGGTGCCCCAAAACAAGAAATATGGATTGATGAGTATGCGAAAGAGATCCCCAATCTAACCTTGGCTATCGGTCTCGGTGGGACGTTCGATTTTTGGGCCGGTAAAGTCAAAAGAGCGCCATTATGGATGCAAAAACTAGGCATAGAATGGGTTTACCGACTCTGCCAAGAACCCATAAAAAGATCCAAGCGCATCTGGAATGCGACGGTTATTTTTAGTCTGCTAGTACTTAAAGATTTTTTCAGAAAATCCTAAAGATTTTCAAGTTCAGCTAGAGCATCTGCTTCAGCCTGAGCTTCTGATTCTTGTTGTTTTTGTTCTCGATTCGCGATCGCTTTTTGCTCCGCGGCTCGTTTTTGAGCGAGTTCTTCAGCTTGCTTAGCGGCCTGTACTGGATCGATTTTTGGTTTCTTTCCGTATTTCGCATCAATTTCAGCTAGCTTGGTTCTTTCTCGAGATAAAATATCTCTGAGCTTGTCTCTTTGCTCGGTGTTCATCACTTCCCAAAGATTAAACCAATACTGACGTTCAGAATCTTTCATAGACTCAGACCTCATGATGAAGTCAACCAGCTCAACATCTTCCGCAATCAACTTTTCTGGCACTCGAAAGTCAGAAATCCCCTTCCCTGAAGGAGTTTTGATAAGATTTGGGTCAATCGCGATAGCCGTACTTTGATCTGACATAGTTTTTATTTATTTCGTAGTATTATAGCAGAGATTTACCAAAAGTTAAAGATAAATTAATAAATCCAATCTTTGATACGGTTATCAGAACCTTTTGGGAATTCATTCTTGATAAACTCTATAACTTCATCCCAACTTGCACATCCAAAATCACGAGGGCTATCCTTCGTTATATCAGCAATAGCGATGTTCTCTCCTACATCGATAAAACCTTTCATATCTAAATCTAAAATAAGTCTTCCTTTTAAAATATAGACAGGGTTATCATCTAAAAAAAGTGAATCTTCAAAAATAGTCATTCGGCTTTCATAAACGCGTTTTAACGTACTTTTCACCAGCTCAACCAGCTTCGTTTTTCCCGCTGATATCTCTGAATCAGTCAATGCTGTCAGTGCATCAGTCGGTCGGTGCTTAGGGTTTGAGCCTATTGGAAATTCTTTTTTAAAATAAGCCTCTAGCTCTGACCAAGACACAAAACCAAGGTCTACCGGGTTGAGTCCCAACCCAACGCCTTCAGCACTGTTATAGCCGACTACATCGCCTGAGTCTATTTCAATCCATAAAGTCTTCGTATCACTCCCTTCTAAATAAATAGATTTAATATAAGCATCATCATCATCTTTTATCCTATCCCCAAATTTATCTTTAAACCTCTGGACAATCCCCGCTCTTCGGCTCATAACTTCAACCGGAGACAAGGCACTAAATTCAGCCGAAGTCGCGGCTGTTGTGGCAGAGATCGCCGGAGCCGGGCTCAGAGTTGCAGCCGCCCCAGCACCTGCTGCGGCCGTTGTAGCCGCTCCTGCCCCCTTATCAGAACCAAGACCAATCGTTTTCGCGCCTGAATCAACAGTCTCAACCATCGTTAAAGCGGCCGATCCGTCGCCTTTATCAGCAAGAGCCCTAAGCTCGTCCAATATTTCACCTTTTTTACCACTTAGCCCCGTTTTGATTTTTTCACGTAGGGCTGGAACCGTTGTTCTAAATAAAGCCAGATCTTCTGGCTTCATGGTGGCCAAATCAATCCGAGTACTCATCGCATTCGTTTCATCCAACTTAGCGCCACCAACAGCCGCTAAAATAACACTTAAAACTTTCGTCGCCGCTCCAACACTTAGCCCGATCCCCGTAGCCCCGCCTAAAATATAAAGTCCCGTCAAGGCACCACCCGCGATTCCTGCTCTTTTCCACTCCGTCCCAAGTCCTAACTTATCAATAAAGAAACCTAAATCAAACGCAGCATGGTACTCTTGGCTTCCTTCTCTAGCGGAAACAAACTCAAAGTCATTCCCCTCTCTTCCCAAGTTTTCTACAAAGAACTTAATCGTTTCAAAATCATGTCCATTCGTAAATAAACCACTGATCCGAGTATAATCTTTATCAACTGATTCTATCGCTTTCTTAATAAGCTCTTCAAGGCCATCGTGAGCCGCTAAAGCCTCACGCCCTTTGACTCCCGCAACATCAAGGGCATTTCCAGCGCCAAGGCTCTCAAGGACTTGATCTGCTTCAATTGTTTCAGCAGAAGAGGCTCCAGCTATGCCACCAAGGGCGGCGAAGAAAGCTTTAACATTTTCATATTCACCAAACAGACTCCCATCCGGTTTCAAAACTTTCAACTTATCCCCAGAAAAATCAAAGGCATTCCCATTTACTCCATGTAGTTCCCCAGCACCAAATGATTTACCAAAGAACTGAACGTAATTACGAAGATCTGACTCACTCAGGGTGAAGCTATCCCAAGGATTACTCCCTGTATCCTTTTGCTCCATTAAAGTTCTAAGTGAAGGCGGAAGCCCAGGAGAAAATAGCGTTGCTGGAAACTTCGCTGGGTTTGTTTCGGCAAAGAACGAAGGATGCAGCAATTCTTTATGTTTTTCAAGATCGGCATTAACGGCTTTCATCACTTCAAGATTACTCGGCTCAACCAGTTTTTCTGCGGCCTTAAGCATTTCATTGTGACCATTTATCACGGCGTTCAGCTGATCGACTGGAACGTCGTAACCAATCTCTTTTTTCCCCCAAGGAAAGTCCATTTCGAGAAAACGGTTTACCCCAATCCCGGCAACCGCACCAAGACCAGTCGCCTTTAGGATGCTCCCTGTTTTCCAAAACGTTAGAGCCCCAACCAAAGCGCCTGCCCCAGCTGCTTCCGCTTGGCCCTCTAGAACCGTATTCATATCAGCCGTTTGCAACATATGGTCTTTCTCAAAATAAAGATTCACTCCATCTTTTCCATGACCATTGTGGCGCTCAACTATGTAGCTTAACTGACTTAAAGAAAGGGCCTCTTCTGGCTTTCTTAGAAGAAGCTTAAAAACTTCAGGATTATCTTTATGAGTTTCTAACAGACTTAAAATTTTCCATAGTTCATTACTGTGGTCATCGTTAATCATCGCTTCACTCAAAAGCTCTGGTCCCATCCTAATATTCACTTTCTCAACTGCATCGGCCCCTATTTGTGTTTCCACAAGGCCTAAAATCCCCTGATAACTAGGCTCTTCTGACGCAGGGAAAATCTCTTTTATTTCTGAGTCTTTTGGTCCTTTTCTCTCAAGTAGTTTATTTACTTTGAAAAGCTCCGTCCCTTCTTCCTCCGCTTCTGTTTTTTCTTCGCCCAAGAAATCTCCCATTTTCCCGATCAACCACCCATGAAGGGTCGATCCAAACATCAGGTAAACTTTATATTCGATTTGTTTCCAAAATCCCAAATCGCCTTCGTCCACCTTCATCTGTAACCAAGCTTTAAACTTTTTAGCGCCTTTTCCCTGAACTCCTGTAGGTCCTTTTACATACTCGATATAATCGGTTTCCTCATCTTTACCGCGAAATGATTTAGGAATTGATTCTAAAAGTTCTTTATAGTCTAAGAGCTGTGTTCTATCCATTTCTTCCGCACGAGGTGGGAAATATCCATATAATTCTTCAAACTTTGAAAAATCCATCTCAAGTGGAAAATTCTTATCAATGATTAAACCGGCTTCTCTATAAGCATTTTGCCGTTTTGCGTCATTCAAAACGCCTTCATAAAGCGCCAACATAAGTCTATTTTGATCTTCCCCTTTTACTTTCACCATTGATGATTGGTGGATAAGACCACTTAATATCGGGTCATGATAAAAGTCTTTATGAAGCCGAATCCCCATCGAGGTCATCAGAGACTGAACTGGTCGATCTCCAACTAGATCTCCTGCTTTTTCCATCAAGTTTCCAGAGGTCTGTCCCATGCCAGAAGCTTGTATAAATTTACGTCCCAAGACTTCTCGCTGGACAGCCAGCGCCTCACTTTTAAGGTTCCCGGCTCCTTCTGTTTCTAGCTGTAGTTTCAGTTGAACCTCAGAAATGCTATCAATTCGGTCACAAACTACTTTCTTCAGCTTCTCCCGAAGCAGCTTCATCCGCTCCTTATTTTGAGATTTTGACGGATAGGCAGCTTTAACATCTTGGACAATCTGCCCAATGCCCATCGTCGATGACATCAAGTTCATCTGACGAATCCCCACTCGCTCAATCGATTTTTTAGCTTTTTCTGCCGTTGGCACTGGAGCCGCAACAACCGCGATAGGCGCTGGCGATATCGGCACTGTCGCCATAACCGTCGGTATATAAGCTGGTTCTGGTACATAAGTCGGAAGAAGTCGATTCTGCGCTTCCTTTAAGTCTGCTTCTGTAAAGCTAGTTTTAAATCCTAAAGTATCTAACCGGTGTCGTAACGGATAAGAAAGGCTCCCACACCACGCCTCAAATCCAGTGGTAAATCCGTCAAAATTTCCAGCCTTAATAAGATCTCCAAGGTGAGCGAGGCCAGAAAGGGCGGCTAATTTTTCATGGTCATTAACAATCCCCTCAAAAAAAGTCGCTCGCTCCAGTCCCATCAAGTCAGATACCGTCCGAACGCCAATTTCATGGTTCAGCCAGTGCTCCCCCTCGATCCCTCGAGTGAGTGCTGTATTATCAATACCGTTTAAATATCCTGACATTGTTTAATTTTTAGTAAGTATCCATCCAGCCATCTATTTTTCTTACTGGTTTTGTTGGTTTTACCTTAATCGGCTCACCCCCTCGTGAGCCTGGGTCTTTTGGTTCTACTACTTCTTTTTCTTCTTTTAGCACTATTCTTCCGTACTCATCATAAGAGCTTTCACCAGGGTCATCTGCCTTCTCTGGCTTCTTCCCTCTTAACCTAATCGCTCTCAACGGACCGTCGTCATAGCGACTCTCTCCAGTTTCATCTACAGCTGGTTTACCGGTCTTCTCTTTTTCCGACTTCTTCTCATCTTTCTCTTCTAGATCTTCTTCTGGTTCCTTTAAAATCACTTCAAGTTGTACTAGAAAAGCCGCTCCTCGCTCTGCTGGGTCTTCTAGACCTGTTAGATCTACCTCTTGACTTAGCTCTTCCTCTCCCTCAACTTTTCTCCGTAGTGTATAAACTTGAGGATTCTCTGGACTGACCGTTATCCTATTACTAGGAGATTCTTGCAAAAACCCCTCAAGCTCATTCACTGCGTTTAGAGTTAGTCCAGCGGTAAGTACATTATTAAGCCCAGCTCCCGGTCGTGCTTTATTAAAATCTATCCACGATTTCAAAACATCATAGCTCGCAAAGTTGTCGGTATCTAAGCCCTCAACATTAAGAGACTCAAAAAAGTCAGGGTTCTGATCTTTTAAAGCAACAAAGTTTTGTGCCTTAATCCAAGGCGCCTCATTAAAATCACTAATAACCGCTCTTTGCTTGGCTTCTAACTGTTCTTTTGAAGCTTTGCTTTTCTTGGGATCAAGCGCCTCAAACACCTTACCTATACTCGCAAAGAAACCT
>CALIGR010000160.1 GCA_938021445.1 uncultured Candidatus Altimarinota bacterium | reverse complement strand
TAGATAAGAATTTTTTTCGCTTTTTCGACAGCTCCGTCGTCTCCTTGAGACGTAACGTATAGGAAACCAGCGTAGATAATGAAAGCTACGGCAAGAATTCCAAGGAAGATAAGAGCGAAGTTGATGTAAGTCTTGATGGCTTCACGAGCACTTCCAGCGAAAGAGTCGTTACCAAGCGCTACAGGTCGGTCGTTGGCATCAATAATAGTACCGATAGCTTGACCGTAAGCCATTTCAGTTCCAGTTCCCATGATACCGAAAGCCAAAATAAGTCCGAAGAGGGGGGCGATGAATTTTTTCATTTGTTTTTGGATTAAATTTAAACGAAGTAAGAAAAATTAAATTTTCAGAGTATTATAGTTTAAAATTGTCCAGAAAACAACCGTTTTGCCAAACTTTTTTTATAGTTTTCCTCCAAAATGCTCAATTTCAAGTGTAGTGAAGTTATTAAAACAACCAAAAACCATCTTAAAAAACTGGATAAGTTAAGCGTATTTTCGGTACAAGATTTGTTGGAGTTTTTTCCTCGGGCACTCGAATCAACCGAGATTAATGCTGGGATGCATGAAATAGTTCTAGATCAAAAAAACACCCTAGGGGGTGTGCTTCTAAACTTTACAGCTCAAAAGACTCGTCATGGGAAAAAATTGGGAAAGGGCTCGTTTGAGCTTGCTGATGGAACGGTATTAGACGTTATTTGGTTTCAAATGCCGTATGCGCTTAAAAACATCTCACTGCCTCGCGATTTATTTTTGGTGGGGAAAGTAGAAAGAAAGTACGGTAAATTGCAGATCATAAACCCTGAAATCCACAAAGAAGCCGGGATTCATGTAGGAGGCATTCGTCCAATTTATCCAGAATCGCCGCCAATTACGTCTAAGTGGTTAAGAGAAAAGGTGCACCCTTTGCTCCGATTTACTTCTGAATTTAAAGAAGTGCTACCAGAAAAGGTCGTTTTGGCTGAAGGTCTGATGTCTAAATCAGCCGCTATAAAAAAAATTCATTTTCCGGATTCCCCGGAAGAGTGGAAAGAAGCCCGAAGACGACTTGGGTTTGAAGAGATTTTTTTGATTCAGTCGCGAGTTATCCAGGCAAAACTTGAGCGGGAAAAGCAGCACGAGAACCCTTACCCAATCAGTTTCAGTCCAGAAGCCGTGAAAGAAGATCTTAAAAAACTACCGTTTGAACTGACGACGCATCAGAAGAAATCACTCTTAGATGTCCTTGAGGACTGCGGGAAGGATCGCCCAATGCACAGACTCCTCCAAGGGGACGTAGGGAGCGGAAAAACGATTGTCGGGCTTCTGGGAGTGCTTCAGGCTATGAGGCAGGGATACCAAGGAGCGCTCTTGGCCCCTACAGAGATCCTAGCGGCGCAGCATTATGAGAGTGCGATGAAATTTTTGGGACTCTTTGATGACTGGCAGAGTGAAGGGACCGCCGATCTTTTTGGAGAAAAATCCAGTAGTGATATAGCTCTTTTGACCGGTTCTATGACAGAGAAGCAGAAAAAAGAAACCAGAGAAAAACTTAGGACGGGTGCTATAAAGTTTATTATCGGGACTCATGCTATCCTAACCGAAACGACGGTGTTTAAAAATCTTGGTTTTGCAATCATAGATGAGCAGCATCGTTTTGGTGTGAAGCAGCGAGCGTTTTTATCTGAAGCGCAATCACATACACTTTCGATGACGGCGACGCCTATCCCCCGGTCACTAGCGTTGACAATCTATGGAGACCAGGATTTATCTATCATTCGAGAGAAACCAGCTGGACGGAAAGATATTATCACTCGAGTTATTGCGGACCCGAAGACTGAGACGCTTTGCTATCGGTTTATAGAAGATCAGATCAAGAAGGGTCGGCAGGTGTTTTGGGTTTGTCCGCTGGTTGATGAGTCAGATAAAATCGAAGCGAAAAACGTCAAAGATACTTTTGAGCATGTGAAGCTGGATCTTTTTCCAAATCATAGAGTTGACTTTCTACATGGGAAGATGAGACCGAAAGAAAAAGAAGAAGTGATGAACCGGTTTAAAAACCATGAGTTTGATGTTTTAGTTTCCACCTCAGTCATAGAGGTAGGCGTTGATATACCGAACTCGACTGTAATGGTTATTGAAAACTCAGAGCGGTTTGGTTTGGCCCAGTTACATCAGTTTCGAGGGCGCATCGGACGAAACGATATGCAGAGCTATTGTTTTCTCAAGGTTGGAAAACCGGATGATAAGAACAAAGCCAGACTCAGTGCTATGGTAGAAAGTAATGATGGTTTTTATCTTTCAGAAGTAGACCTTAAACTCCGCGGGGCTGGAGAAGTTTACGGTTTAAGACAAAGCGGCCTGCCTGACCTGAAGTGTGCAGATCTGGGGGACGTTGAACTTATGCAAACGGCGAGGGATTGGGCTCAAAAAATATTGTCTGAAGATTTAGAACTCACGAACTACCCAAATCTAAAAACCGCTATGAGTCGTGGTGAGGTTTGGTTTTAAGCGCTCCCAAACACTTCCCTTGGTTTGGCTCCACGAGAAGGACCAACGACCCCACGGGCTTCCATCTGATCGAGGAGACGGGCGGCACGGGCGTAGCCAACTTCCATACGGCGCTGGAGGAAGCTTGCAGAGGCTTTCCCAGTTTCAAGAACGATAGCAACGGCGTCTTCGTAGAGGTCGTCGACATCGCCATCCGCAGAGGGCCCAACTCCGGCGGTCAAGACTCCGCCTTTGGCCATGCCTTCAATAGACTGATTGGTGATTTCTTTTTCGATTTCATCGTTCCCAATAGATTCTGGGAATTGAAGTTTTATGTGATTCGTAACTTTTTCTACTTCTTCGGTGGTGACGAGAAGCCCTTGAATACGCGTTAGTTCTCCACTGTTCCCATCTAAGCTGAGCATGTCCCCAAAACCAAGTAGATCTTCGGCCCCAATAGAATCAATAATAGTTCTTGAATCTATCCCAGAAGAAACTCTAAACGCGATACGAGCCGGAAGGTTGGCTTTAATGAGCCCCGTAACGACATCGACGGAAGGCCTTTGCGTCGCGACAATCAAGTGCATCCCTACGGCTCGGGCCATTTGGGCAATACGGCAAATGGCCGCTTCTACATCTTTACCTGCGACCATCATAAGATCAGCCAATTCATCAATAACAATGACGATGAACGGTTCTTTTTCCTCTGGAAATTTTTCATTGTGCTCAGCAATATTTCGACATCGTTTTTTCGCAAAATCTTTATATCTTCGGTTCATCTCTGCCACAGCCCAGGCAAGAGCGGAGACAGACTTTTCTGGCTCAACAATGACAGGAGTGAGGAGGTGTGGCAGGTGGTTGTATGGAGCAAGTTCTACTCGTTTTGGATCGATCAGGATAAGCCTTAAGTCTTCAGGAGAGTTGTTCCAAAGGAGGGAGACGAGGAAGGCGTTCATGGCGACGGATTTTCCGGAACCGGTTTTCCCTGCGATGAGAAGATGCGGTGCTTTCCCAAGATCCATCACCATTGGTTTTCCAGCCACATCTCGCCCAAGGGCGAGTTTGAGGTTTGAGTTTTGAATATCCCAAGGTTCGGATTCTAGAATTTCTCGCATAGAAACTATGGCTCGGTCTTCGTTTGGGATTTCTATTCCGACGAGTTTTTGACCACGGATAGGCGCTTCGATCCGTACATTTGAGGCAGCAAGAGCGAGTGCAAGATCAGACTTAAGTGCGGTGATTTTGTTAAGCTTTACTCCCGCAGAGGGCTCGAGGGTAAACTGGGTAACGGTTGGGCCAACATGGACGGACTTCATGGTGACTTCTATCCCAAATTGATCTAACTTTTCACGTATAGACTCGGCTTTTTGTCGGAGAATTTTTTCGTCTACAACGATTTTTGAAGGGGTGTCAGTGAGTAGGTCCAAAAATGGGGGTGCCCATTCACCAAAGTCTTGGTTTTTGGCTTCGGTCATCTCGTTTTCAGGAGGCACAGTCTCACTGAGGTTTAGTTTAATTTCTTTTTTTGGTTCTTTTTTCCGGCTTTGTCCAGTTGAGTCGATGATCTCAATCTCGTTTTGAAATCTTGGTTCGGCTTTTTCTTGGATTTGAACAGGAGCCACTTTTGCTTCACCTTTGGTCGTGATCTTTGGGACTTGAGGAATAGGGATGGCTGGAGTTGACTCTTTGAAATTTTGAAAAGCCGCTAGCAAGCCCTTTAAAGAAAGACCAAAGCCAACCACTGAACTGATCCAAAAAAGGGCAATGAGAATGAGCCAGGTGACGATGTCACCTAAAAATTCTCGTGGGAAAAATCCAATAGCGAAACCTAATGCGCCTCCATATTTTGGGGAAAGAGCGAGGCTTTCGGCGTGAGGAAGGAGAAGATTTACCATGCCGCAGACAGAGACGACCCAAACCAAAATGGCAATGACCCGAGGCGGAGCGAGTCGAAGCGATTTGTTGAAAAAGAGCGCAATACCGGTGGCAATAAGCACCATCGGCAATAGCCACATAATACTTCCAAAAATTTGTCTAAAAACATTGAGTTCTAACCAATCAGTAAACGGGGTGTTGGTGAGAAAAATACCGCCGATGATCAGGCCTAAAAATATCCAAACGCCAGACCATATTTCTCGTTTGAGAGAATCAGAGTAAAAGTCTTCCCAGTCTTCTTTGACCTGTTTTTTTTGAGAGACTTGCTTCACGGCCTTGGCTTTAGCTTTTTCTTTCACCAACTTCTTTTTTTCTTTCTTTTTTTCGTCATCAAGAATCTTTTTAGCCATTCTCTGCGCTTCACGCTTCAGTACAGCTGCAGGGATCTTTACGGAGGGAGCTTTTTTTGTTTGTTTAAACATCACCCTGTGATCTTAGTGCAAAAAATGTGTTCGTCAAAAAAATCTTTTACCATACCCCTCTTTCATTCCAATGGCCTGAGCTTCTTTTTTAGGCATTTTTTCAGGCTGTGTTTTTTCCGGGTGAGGCTTCCCAAGGGTGATCATCATTACGGGGATGATGTTTTTGGGGAGTTCTAAAAACTTGATGAGTTCAAACTGCTTGAAGCCCATCATAGGACAGGTTGCAAAGCCAAGAGACTCGGCGCTGAGTAAAAAGCTCATAGCCGCGAGGCTGACGTTTCGTAGTGTCATCTCTCGTTCTTTCCAGTTATCTCGTTCTTTTTCAAGAGACGCTTTTAGGCTTGAGAGTTTATCTTTATCAAACTCTCTATAATCAGCCCAATTTTTTAAAATTTCTTCAGTACCAGTTCTCCCAAAAGCCGTATTTCCTAAAACGATCACTATATTTCCAGCATCGAGTATTTTTTGTTGATTTAGCCCTATTTTATAAACTTTTTGAAGTCTTTCTGAGTCTTGTATTAGTAAAAATTCCCAAGGTTGAGCGTTGTATCCCGAGGGGGTGAATCGAGTCAGTTCTAAAATTTCTAAAAAATCTTTGTCTGTGATCTTGAAGTTGGGATCAAAGTGCGTGGTTGAGATTCGCTGCTCTACTAAATCTTTAAAGTTCATACACTTTAATTGTAGTAAGCTTGGCTTTAAGGTCTATCAATGATTGATCCATTGGATAGAACACATTTTTGATCAAAAGAGTGTTTTATAGCTTCAACAGTACATTCACCATAGATCCCATCAGCATTTGCACAGCCTGCGACCTTCGCTTCTTTGCTGTAAAAACCTAAGACTTTACTTTGTATTGTTTTTATAGAGGACCGGTTAGCATCGTCTGGATTCGAGCAGTCAACACCGAGTGTTGAACATACTTGAGACAATTCAGGAAGTAGTATTGTTTCTTTACATCTTTCTGTGAGAGACTGACCGCTAGACTTTGTTCCGGTTGTACATTTGCTTGGGATAGCCGGCCTTGGTAAACATTCAGGAGCTGCTGGAGCGGGAGGCACTGGTGCCGGGTTAGTATCTGGTGCTGTTGCTGCTGCTGGGGCAGCTTCAGGCGCAGGTTTTTTGTTTTCCTCGACACAATCTCGATTAATTTCAGAGCTGTCGGCTCCGGAGTAGACTAAGGCGATAACACTTTTAACTAAGATGTAGGCAAAGATAATAAGCAGTAGCCCGAGTATCACTCCCAGGAATCCTTTCTTGGCCTTTCCGAGATTATCAGAGCTTCCGAAAGAGATGAGGAGTTTTCCGGCATTGATCATCACAAAAATGATGGCCACAGCCGCTACGACACTGGTGAGTGCCGTGAGGAGTTTTTGCATAAAGGTCGTGGCACTGTTTATAGCTTCGTCCTTTTCACCGGTTTTCTCGGTATCAACTCCGGCTAAATAGTTGGGGACCTCGTCTCGTTTGAGGGCAGTCTCAATTCCTTTAGAGTCCTTGAGTGCCTGAGAGAGTGTGTAGCCTTTCTTGTCTGGGCATTTTGTTTCAGCTTTTACGGAAACACTAGTTGTGTTTCCGAGTAAGATTATGAGTGCGAAACCAAGAATTGCTTTTTTCATTTTTTAAGAACTTGGAGTGCTATTGGCTGTTGATGTTGGAGCTTCATCTGGTAGTAGCACTTGATAGACAGCCTTGATCATTGAGTAGCTGATAAGGATAATGATGAGTCCGGTTAGACAGTATTTGATATAGCTTTTAGCCTTCCCGATAGAATCTTCATCATCTCCAGCGACGATCAACGTGTATCCTGCGTAGATCAAGAAAATCATGATCATTGGCGCCACGAAAACGAGAAGAAAATCGATTAGCTTGGGAATAAAGAAAACAATAGTTTTAGTAGCTGGGTTTTGGTTACTGAGAGTGGTACTTGGGTCGAGGTCTGATTCTCCGTTTTCCCCAATGATCCCTTGTACCTTGCCTTCCTCTGAATCATCCCAGGTAGGAAAAAGTGCGTTTGGATCAAAAGCGGCAGCGCTTTTGTTTTCAGCCATGACGACTCCTTGAGTCCCCGTAAAGGAGACGAGAAGCATAAAAAGCAGTACTAGAAGTTTTGTTTTCATGAAGCTATAGGAAATCTATTTCGATAATGAATTTTACGATGGCGTAAGAGAGGATCGCAACCACTACCCCAATTATCGCCCAAAGAACGGTGTCTCGGCCTTTTTTATACATTTCTTCATCTCCACCAGAAGCGATAAACATCATCCCTCCTATGATAACAATGACGACCGCCAACATCGTGAGAATAACCAGGAACCAGTTGGTAATCGCCGGTAAAAATTTACCAGTGAGATAGTCTTGGATTCCTTTAGTATCAGCGTCACCGCTTGGACCAGGCAGAATTCCACCGTTGGATACAGGGATTGATTCAGCGAGGACTAATTCAAAAGTGCCAATGGAAAAGGCGGCAAGTAGGAGAACTATAAGACTAATTTTTTGAAGCATCTGAAATATCTTAATTCTGATCATTCTACCTTATTTTTAACGAAAATTCAAAGCAATTAATTGAGTTAGACTCAGTTTTGGTCTATAATACTCTGATAAATCTAAATTAAACGCAAATGAGGCAAGACGTTAGTGCGGCTCTCGAATATGTTCAAAAAATTAAGACTCTAGCGCTTGAAAAAGGCGCTTCAGATGTATTTTTGTCAGCTGGAGCAAAGCCGGCGATTCGTCTTCATGGGAAAACCATTTTCCTGACAGAGGAAAGAGATATAACGACAGACTTTCTTCAAAAATATTTGCTTGGTACGATGGGAGACGATCAGCGAGAAGCTTTTGGAAAAAAAATGGAGCTTGATTTTGCGGTTAACACCGAATTTGGGGCTCGTTTTCGGGTGAACACCTTTTGGCAGATGGGAGGACTTTCTATTGTCTTTCGGCATATTCCAGAAGACATTCCTAGTTTTGAGAGCCTTAATTTACCAACTCAGCTTAAGCAAATATTGGAGTATAAAAATGGATTGGTTCTGATTACAGGCGCCATGGGATCTGGAAAATCAACAAGTCTGGCCTCGATTGTAGACTTGATAAACCGAGATGAAGAAAAGCATATTGTGACGATCGAAGACCCGATTGAATTTGTGCATAAAAATAAAAGTTCATTGATTGAGCAGCGAGAGCTAGATATTCATACTGGAAGTTTTGATAAGGCGATACGGGCTTGTTTGCGTCAGGCGGCTGACGTGATTTTAGTGGGAGAACTTCGGGATCTTCCTACGATCCAGGCCGCGGTTACCGCGGCTGAAACGGGAGCGCTTGTGCTCGCTACCCTCCATACAAATGGAGCGACCAACGCGGTGAATCGTTTGATCGATGTCTTTCCGGCAGATCAGCAAAACCAAATACGAACTCAGCTTGGAGAAATTCTTAGAGCCGTGGTTTGGCAAACACTTCTGCCTCTAAAGCAAGAAGAAGGCCGAGTAGCGGCTTTTGAAATTTTGTTTCAGAACTATGCTGTTTCAAATCTTATCCGAGAAAACAAAACCTTTCAGCTCGAATCTGTCCTTGAGACGGGGCAGAATGAGGGCATGATCTCAATGAAACAATCACTGCAGTGGCTGTTGCAGAATAATTTAATCACGGAAGAGGCCGCACGAAAAACACTGCCTTACGATTTATAGATCGTCTTCTTCTTTCAGGAAGTCGGTTCCGATTACGATTTGAATATCGACTAAACTGTCTTCGGGATAATTTTCTCCATCAAATTCGCCAAATGGGGGGAGCAGGCTAAGATAGTCTTCTAAGAACGTATCCATTGCCGGGGTTTCTTTTTGTGAAACTTTTCGGAAAAAACTTCGCTCGATTTCGTTCTGGCTTTCGTAATTTCCAGTTTCTATAACGTGAAAGCCAAAGTTTTTAAGGCGGCTTGCTACGCGACCGGCTAACCCCGGAGTTTTGGTTCCGTTGAGTACCGATATTTGGCTTTTTTCAAGATAGACCTCTGGTTCTGAGAGGAGTAGTTGGGTGAATTTTTTGGTATCTTGTTTTCGCTCAGGAAGCAGTACATATTGGCCGTAAATGTGTCGTTCTGGGGAGTATAGAAATCCACCTTTCTGGTCTTCTTCGTCGTTGAGTACGGCGAAAGTTGAGTTTTCGTAGTCAATGGCTTGTGCGATCTTTGCGAGAGCGAAAATCTCACTTAGATTTAAATCTGTATGCACGTTTTTGAAGTACGTTTGATAAAGTCTTGTGAGTTTATCAAAGTTTGAGAGTAGGTTTAAGTTTGAAGCTTTATTTTTTATTCCGAGTAGTATATCTTGCTGTCTCTGTGCACGGCTATAGTCTGACGTTGTTTGCCGGCTACGAGCATATTTTAAAGCCATGTCACCGTTCATGGTTTGGTTTCCTTTTCGAGCGATAAAGGTTTGATATTGGTAGTTATCGGCAGGGTAGTAGGGATCGTTTATTGTTTCCGGTACGTAAATATTGATACCTCCAAGGGTATCGACAATATCGGCAAAAATTTGGAAATTTACTTCTACAGCGTAGTGGATATCTACACCGGTAAACTCGGAAATAGAGCCTTTGACGACTTCAAAAGCTTTTTGATGATCTTTATATTTGGCGTAAGCGACTGGGTAGACTGAGTTTATTTTTCTTTGCCCAACTTGAGATCTTACGTATAGGTCTCGTGGAACATTGAGAAAAGACGCGGAAGGGACGTGAGGGTTAATAGAGATGACCATCATTGAGTCGGTTAGCAGTCCCCCTTGTTCTTGCGCGCCAGCGACCCCAAGCAGGAGTACGTTGGTATGGCCAAAGTCATCTTGTTCTACCCCAAAGGAAGGAAGGCTCGGCCTTACAATTTTTACGCCTTCTTTCATAAAATTTTTAACGGCGTTTCCGGTCAAACCTACTAGAAGTAGAAAAACCAAGAGTATCAGCAAAGTACTGCCGGCAATCCCAAAATGCTGTGTAGACCACCTCCACAGGCGATTTTTACTGGAGCTTCTGTTTATTTTTTTAACCTTAAAATCCATCTCGGGCTAGTTTAGTAATGGCTTCTGCCAAAGCAAAAACTTGTGCCATTTTTTATTGATTATTGCTTCGGAGCACCACTAAAAATGATTTTAAAAATATGAGTAAATCTAAACTGAAGCTCCAGTTTTTTAGATAAAATAATTCGTATCTCATTTCTTCTTCAAAGCTCAGTTGGGAATGTCCGTTGATCTGCGCAAATCCACTAAGGCCTGGGCGGACTGATAAAACTTGTTTGAGTTCTTCTGGGTATTTTTGTACTTCCTCGACTAAGTGTGGACGAGGCCCAATAAAGCTCATGTCCCGCTTTAGGATATTAAATAGTTGTGGAAACTCATCGAGTGAAGATTTTCTTAAAAATTTACCAAAAGAAGTGATTCTTGGGTCGTCTGCCATTTTAAAGAGAATGCCTCCTTTTCGTTCATTTTGCTCAATGAGTTCCTGCTTAAGTTCGTCCGCGTTTGGGACCATGGTTCGAAACTTGTAGCAGTCAAAAATTCGGCCATTAAGCCCGACTCGTTTGGACTTGTATATAATTGGGGCCTTTGGGTTTTTAAGTTTTATAATGAGGGCAATAGTAATCAATACTGGACTTAAAATTACTAAAATCAGCGAAGCGGAGACTAGGTCGAAAATATTCTTAAGCACGAGCCCCCAACCATTGAGGTTGTTGTTTTTAAGCGTTACCAGCGGTAAATCATGAAAAGTAGAAAGCTCTAGCCCAGCCAAGTCTAGTGCGATTTCGTCCGGGAAAAGCCTAAAGGTTTTGTGATGACTATGAGCAATCTTTGCGATTTCGTGGTTTAATTTCTCTGAGTGTGGAGCGGCAAGCCAGACTTCGTTTATGTAGTTAGATTCGAGAATGGCTCGAAGCTGGTTTATGTGACCAGTGATGATCTTTTTTTCGAAGTCGATACTCGGTAGATTTTCACTACTTATGATACCGACAAGTCCGTATTCAGGATCATTTTTAAGGTGGTCGATTACACTGAGCGTCACTTTTTCATGGTTTCCAATTAAGAGTACTTGAGTGCGTCCGAGGCCCTTGCGGTTAAGTCTTTGCTTTAGTGCGCGCAGAACCAGTCGCCCAATAATGATATACACGAAAGCAATACCCCAAGCGAGGCCAAAAATAAGCCGAGAAAAAAAAGTGAACTGGGTGAAGAAAAAGTAGACTAAAACTAAGGCCATTCCAGTCGAAAGACTCCAAAAAAGACTGGCGACTTCTCGATGAAACGGCTCTTTTTTAGGAATTTCGTACCGTCCGTTTATAGCCAGTACAACTAGTAAGAAGGAAGTACATAAGAATGTGAAGTATAGGAACGCTAAAAGTGGATAGCTGCTTATTGGTTCTGGGAAGAGCTGGAATGATCTGTTTAAGAAATCAAATTCATAAAAACTGATTCTTAGCGCATAAGCACTCAGAATTGCTAAAAATATAGCCGTTCCATCCGTTACTATCTTGAGGAGTGTGTAGATCACTTCAGATCGTTTCATGGACGCTGCTTAGAAACAAAAAAATTATTTTTTCACTACTTTTTTACGACAAAGAGTTCGATTCGGTCTCCCTCTTCGAACGTAATTCCTGAGTGTTCTACTTTCATCCCACACTCGAGGCCTTCGTCACTGAGCTCATTCACTTCGTCGGATCCCCTTTGAACAGTGGCTATTTTAGCGGTTCCAACCAATATTTCTGGATCTGCATCTTCCTCTTCGTCTTTTTCAGGGTTTTCTCTAAAAACTCGGATCAGAGATAGTTTTCGAACTTTCCCACTTAAAATTTCTCCACCAATAACGGCCATTTTTTTGTTTGAGGCGAATATTTTTTTGATCTTAAACCCTCCAACAATTTCTTCGCCACCTTGATCAAGATCACGAGCTTCTAGGATTTCTTGGACCTTCTCAACAAGGTGATAAATGACATCATAGGTCAAAATTTCAACGCCTTGCCTTTCTGCAATTTTACTGATTCTGCCTGGAGTAGTGACATTAAAACCAACGACTACCGTTCCTCCCGCGGCCGCGAGCATAACATCAGATTCAGTGATTTCACCTATTCCAGAGTGCACGACTCTCGCCATACTTTCTTCTGTTTTACATTTTTCAGCCTCGGCAACAACGGCTTCGAGGCTTCCATTTGAATCAGCCTTAACGACAAGCTTGAGTTGATCAAGTTTTCCTTCGGCGATCCGAGCTTTGAGCGTTGCAAGTGAGAATTTTTTTCGTTTTGAGAGTTCATCTTCATGATGAATTGAGGCGACTTCTTCGGACTTTTTACGAGCGACTTTTTCGCTTTCCATCACCTGAATCAGATCCCCTGTTTGAGGGAGAACTGAAAATCCTGAAATGTTAACGGGGACAGAGGGACCCGCTTCTTTAATTTCATGACCGTGGAAGTCTTTCATGCTTCGTATTTTTCCACTTTGATCATAAATCACAAAAGCGTCTCCTCGTTTGAGGGTCCCGGTATTGATCAAAACGGTAGCTGATATTCCGGCTTTTTTGTCCATGACTGATTCGAGGACGGTTCCAATAGCGGTCCGATTAGGGTTCGCTTTTAGTTCTTGTACTTCGGCGACGATCAAAATAGTCTCGAGTAGTTTATCCATTCCCAGTCCGCTTTTGGCTGAAACGGGGATGCAAGGCGTGTCGCCCCCCCAGTCTTCAGGATTGAGATTTTGTTCGGCCAGACCACCTTTTACGAGGTCTGGGTTCGCTCCATCAAGATCCATTTTATTAATAGCGACGATGATCGGAATTTCAGCTTCTTTGGCGTGGTTTATAGCTTCAATTGATTGTGGCTTGAGTCCTTCTGTGGCGGCAACGACTAAGATCGCGATATCCGTCGCCCGAGCTCCACGCGCTCTCATAGTCGTGAAGGCAGCATGTCCTGGTGTATCCAAAAAGGTGATAGACTGGCCGTCTAGATCAACTTGGTAAGCTCCGATACTTTGAGTGATCCCACCGGCTTCACCATCAACCACATTGGCTTTTCTGATGTGGTCTAGGATTGAAGTTTTTCCGTGGTCGACGTGTCCCATGATTGAAATCACGGGTGGGCGTTTTTGTAAGTACTCGGGATCCTCATCAGCGAGTAGGTCTGATAGATTTCCTCGGAAAAGGTCCTCTCCCGTTAGCTCTGTGGTTTCCTTTTTAACCTTAACACCAAGCTCTTCGGAAACAATCGCGGCCGTTTCGTAGTCGACTTCTTCTTTAAGGTTCGCGACGATTCCATTTTGCTTTAGTTTCACTAAAACAATAGGAATTGGTTTTCCGATTTTAACCGCGAGCTCTCTAACGGTCAGATTTTCTGGAAGAATGGTGACTCCAGATTCATCTTTAACAACAACGACTTCTTCGCGGACTTCTTCTTCAGGCTCTTCTTTTTTCTTCTTCACGACTTTTTTCTGCCCGGCGGTTTGTTTTTGTTGTGATTCTACGATTTCACGATCCATTTGATCCTCAAACTCATGATCAATTTGGGCGAGTTCGTCTCCGATTTCAAGTTTCTCGATTTCACGAGCTACTTCGTCCGCGATCATCTCATCTTCTGGAATATCATATTCCAAGTCCATTGCGTGAAGCGTCACCGCTTCTGGGGCAATTTCTAGTTTCTTAGCGAGATCCGCGAGCAAAATAGGCATTCAGACACAAAACAAAGGAGAATTTCTCCCGATTTAATTATATTTCGATCGAGAATATAGAAAAAAAAAGGGTTTTGTCCAGGTAAAGCCTAAAGCCAGCCTCTTAGTTCCATGGCATTGATGATTCGTTGCATGCCGAGGATGAAGGCTGAGGTTCTTAGGTCTTGTTTGTCATGTTGTTCATAAATTTCATAGAGATCGGTGAAGGCGTTATCCATCACTATTTTTAGTTTTTCGTTTACGAGGTTTTCAGACCAGACGTCACCAGACCGGTTTTGTACCCATTCGAAGTATGAGACGGTTACCCCTCCAGCATTAGCTAAAATGTCGGGGATCACATCAATGTTTTTTTTGTGTAAAATTTCATCAGCCTCTAGTGTTATGGGGCCATTGGCCAGCTCGAGAATGGTCTTGGCTTTTATGTTGTGTGCATTGCCTGAATGAACGACACCGTCTAGAGCCGCTAAAACCAAGACGTCCACGTCCAACTCAAGCAGTTCTTCATTGGTCAAAACTTCCATTTTTTCGGCTTTCATCTTTTGGATGTCACAGGTATCGCCTTCACAAAAAGTATTTCTCAGGCCACCGAAAGTTTTTTTATACTCTTTGAGTTTTGGGATTTCGCATTCATCCCCTTTACAGAAAACAGCTCCACTTGAATCAGAGGCGGCGACTACTTTTCCTCCAGCTTTACTCACAATTTCAGCAAAGTAAGCACCGGCGTTTCCAAATCCTTGAATAGCGATGGTGGTTTGAGATAAATCTTTCCGGGTCTTTTCTAAATATTTCTGAAGGACAAAAAATCCCCCCTGAGCGGTTGCATAAGATCTCCCTAGACTGCCTCCAAGCTCGACCGGTTTTCCGGTAATCGCTCCTGGAGATTTATAGCCGATGATTTTTTCGTGCTCGTCGAGCATCCAGGCCATGATCTGTGGATTAGTGTAAACGTCTGGAGCGGGAATGTCTTTATTGACTCCAAACACATTGGCCTCAGTCCCAGCTCGAAAATAAGCTCTAGAAAGTCTTTCTAGTTCTGTTTTACTTAGATTTTTTGGGTTTACCTGTACGCCTCCTTTTCCACCGCCAAGAGGGATGTTAACTACGGCACATTTTAGACTCATGAGAGAGGCCAGAGTTTTGACTTCGTTTAAGTCTGCTTCTGGATGAAATCGTATACCACCTTTGTATGCTCCTCGGGAAGAATTATGCTGAACGCGGTAACCATTTACCTTTTCGGTACTTCCATCGTCTTTTTTAAATGAAATTTCAGTCTCAAAAATGTTTTCACACTGCTTGAGCGCTTCAAATTTTTCATCACTTAGTCCTATTTCTTTTGTGGCTTTGGTAAGAGTTTTTACGAAGTTTTGGTAGGGGGTATTTTGACTCATTTTTTGGTTTTTTTAAACGAATACGAACTCAGCCTAAAGAAGCGAAAAGTTTGCGCTATAGTAAATTGTAAATTGAGGTGATCTGTGCTACAATGGTGAGATGCGATTTAAAGTGCCTCAGAACGTACAGCGAGCCGATCAGATTTTGTGGTTTATCACGCTGCCACAATTGATCGTACTACTGGTGACGGGCGGGTTTTCGTACATGCTTTTTACGAGCCTCAATAAAACTTATATTTTGGGAACTTTTCAGAACTTCCTTATTTGGACACCGTTGATGATTGGCGCGGCTTTTGCTTTTGTAAAAATCAAAGGTCTTTCGCTCACGAAGTTTATCCTGCTTTTGATCGAGCATAATCTGTTTCTGCCGAAAAGACGTTACTGGCAAGCCGGCGCAAGCCCAATGGTATCGATGACGGCAGATTTTAGTGAGAAAACCGACAAGAAAAAGAAAAATTTAGCCGTAAAAGAAATTTCGGATGATAAATTTAAAAACCTAGCAGCGCTTCTCGATGGAGAGAACCCGGCGAGTAACTAAAAAACCTAAACATGTTTGGTAAAAAGACAAAAACGGCTCCGAAGGCTCAAAAGCCTAAAAGTACGGTTCGAGGGCAGAAAAAAATAAAGGTAGCTTCAACTCAACGGTATCTAGACTTTGCGGGAGCCCATGACGATATGCTCGTGCTTAAGAATGGAGGATTGCGGACGATTTTAGAAGTTGGGTCGGTTAACTTTAATCTGAAATCAGAGCCCGAACAGGAATCCATTATCCTGTCCTACCAGAGGTTTCTTAATGCGCTTAATTTTCCAATACAGATTCTCATCAAGTCTCGAAAACTAGATATTGATGTTTAT
>CALIGR010000159.1 GCA_938021445.1 uncultured Candidatus Altimarinota bacterium | reverse complement strand
TCCTTCCAACAAGCACAAAGCTTGATTACCGACTTGCACACTTGAGCCAGGCTTCAGTACCTGTTTCTGCATCACTCCAAAGTTTTGAAGAAAACCCTGAATCGTCGCCCCTTCCTCGCCGGCTCGTAACCAGTAGTCACCAGTGATGAAGTTGTTTCGGGCAAAATGCTCACATTGTGATTCTTTTATCGCCACCAACGCTTCACGTGGAAACTGGAAATGTGAAGGCGTCCCCGTGACCGATTCGGTAATGAGGCTTTGTGGCTCCTCTTTTATAAAACCTCGTCGATACCAAAGCTGAGAATCACGACGCGATGGATCTTTGTACGCTTGTGCTAAAATATCTGGAGTCTCACTCAGGACCACTTCGTAATACTCAATAGATTCACTGTGTCGTTTTAGATCATACTCAACTCGATTTCCAAATGCTGAAACGGATTCAGACCGAAGTGGTACGGATAGTTTTTCAAAAGCCTCCCAACTAATGGACTTCACCTTGAAATTATCAGTAGCCGACTGTGGAGACCTTGATTTAATATAAAGCTGATTAAAGTCAGCATAAAGGACTTCGTTTTGCCCATCACCGTCTAGATCTACCAAGTGAGAGGCACTCGGGTTCTGACTATCGGCTTCTATGATACTCTGAGCCCCCAAAGGGCTTGTGTCTGTTGCCATATAAAGTCCAGGCTCAATATCCGCGGTACTATTACTACTCACTAGCTCGTTTGCGGTTTCGACTAGATCGAAGACTCCTGGCACCAGATTGGCAAAATTTTCAGCTACTCGCTCTGAAGGGAGTTTATCTCGCCCGGTCTGATTTCCGCCACTTACCGACTGAACATTAAACACCCCTGGGTAATCAATATCTTTCACCTCAAACCCTTCACGTGTTGGAGCCTTAGCTAAGAAGTTTTGAGTACTCTCCAAGGCGTCCTGTACTTCCTTTTCGGCAAAGAAAACAGAAGTACTTTTTGATTTATGAGAAAGAATCGTATCTGAAATTTGATCTATTCTTTTAATTTCTTTTTCAATCAAGTTTTCATTATGAACTATTATTTTGTTCAATCTAGAATCAGTATTAATCTTATTTTTCTCTGGCATCTCAAGCGCCAAAACCGCTTCTTTGAGGGCTAACTGTGTCCCACTTGATGGGACCGTTTCTCCTACTCGCTCCTGAAGGTAGGCCAAAAATTCTCCAGCGGGCAGCGTCCGTCCTCTATTTTCCGCTAACTGTACTTCTAGACTCTCACGCCAAGTTTGAAAGTCTTGAATACCAGGCAAACCATCCAGCACTGAAGACTGCAGGCTTTTAATCGGTTCCCCTAGATTTAATGGGACTTCTGGCACTACGTTTCCAGGATCAAACTGAGCTTCATTGGTAATATCAAAAATTTGACCAGACGAATCGGAAACGCTGGTTGTCTGATTCGTGAAGCTTGGAAAGAGTTCTTGATCTGCTATTTCTGGGATGATGTCTTTTACCGGTTTCCCTATATTACTGACTCCCAGCCCTTCCGCTTGAGGCGTAAAGTCTCTTTTGAGCGATAGACTGCTTGGATTGGTTACCTGTTTTACATAAGGCCGCAGATACCACTCTGGCACCTGCGCCACCCCAAGCAACAACTGACAAAATAGATCTTTAAAAGAAAAAGGCATTTCCACCGTCGCCGCAATGATGTCGGCTAACTCTGTCGAAATTTCAGTGGGTGGCGCTGGCACTGGAAGATTTGGAAGCTCAAAGTTGCTCATATCAGTTTGAGCTGATTTAAGTACTTCGAGCGGCCCTTCAAAACCGGGTAAGGGGACCACACTGGGCAGATTCTTAGTTAGTTTGACGAGTTCTATACCCGCTAAAACCTCAGTTGTTGGTAGGGCTTCCGTTTTTGGCAACGGTAGTGTTTCGGCCAGATCAATGGCACTCGGTGGTTGGATTGATTTGATCGTTGGGGGCACGCGACCCAAGTCTATTTGGTTTCCGCTTGGTAGTTTCTCTGATGGGTTTAACTGGGCGAGACCTTGCCCAAACTTCAAGAAGGTAAGCAAATTATCGGACGCTGCTAGAACCGCCGATGACTCTACTGAGAGCACGGTCGGAGAAACATCTGGAGCCTTCCCAAGTGCTTCTATATTTGGGGCTCCACTGAGAGGGATAGCCATTGGATCAAAGTCAATCACCGGAACGGAGAGCCGCATGTGTGGTGTCTCTCCTTGGTGATGAACGATATCGGATTGTGGTGGCATCTGTGGAACCGGGAGGTCCACTGGCCCCATGAGGGTATGGAAAAGCCAGACAAGGAGCGTATCTCGAGTGGCATTACAAGAGTGACACTGCAGGCTAAAGTTTTCGAGTACTTTTATCACCTGCTGGTCAAAGATCCCCATAAGCGATTGGTTTACCAATACCTGCTGATTCCACTCATCCATCCGATTACTTACTTCTCGTTCGTAAGACTGTATATATTCTTGTTGTACCTTTAGTGCTTGGGCCGCGACCTGAAGCATTTCCTGGCTTTGGACTGTCACTTGAGCTAACTGCTCTGGGATAGCTGCATACTCGCGCTCAAGTACATTTAGATTCGTCGCTACCGTGTTTTCTAGATCACTCACCTCTTTCTGCACCGCTATAACTTCCGCTTGTTTTGCCATGATCGGCTGCACCGCTTGATCAAACTCACTCACTTGAGTGTTCCAGTTTTGTACCGTCGTCTGAATGACCTCCGATTCCGGCACGGTTGCCGCGTATGTTTGACAGGCTTGAGTGAGATCATCTAGTTGTCCTTGGTATTGGTTCCACGCACTTTGCCTTGATTGCGCCGTTTCACAATTTAAGCTTCCAATAGTTTTATTGCCTTCACAAATAGAAGTAACCGTACTGCCAAACGTCGTTATTTTTTCTCGGGTTTCACTTTGAGTTGATTGAAGATCAAGGCACACTTGCTGTAATTGGCTCGTATCAAACTGAGAAGAAGCTGAAACCAGTCCTGTCATCGTTTTATCCAGTGCTGGTACAAGCGCTTGCAATGAATTAAAACTAGACTCAACGGCTGGCAGTTTATTTTTAAGTGCTGAGAAGCCTTGAGACTCATACTGGCTTGCGAGTCGTTGCAAACCCTTAATTGACTCCTCTATATCGCCATCAGATATATTTTTAGGATACTGAAATGAAACGGGGACTCGTTCGATCTCTATGGCATTTTTTCTCAGGAAATCCATATGCTGCTGCTGAAAGTCTGCCGTTACACTTGGCGCCCCTGACGTGGTCTGATTCGCAACTTCGACATGAGCCAGAGGATTTTGTTTGGTCAGGTTATTGAGCTGCTCAAAAATTCGTCTCGTCCAAGTTTCGAAAGGTCCCGTTGGGAAAAGCATTACGTTCCCTCCTCCAAAGCCTTCCCCTGATCGGCCACTGGCACCATATGCGTTAGCTTCGTAGACGCCTGGGTTTTTGGCTCCTGGATAGCTGTTGTATCCGACTTGCATCAGTTGCTCTCCGCCTTCGCTCTCAACTTGTCTTGTCTGTGGTAAAAGCCGACTCATCGTCTCCGTCGCGACCTTGGTGCAAAACGACGCAGTCTTAGAAGGCGCTCCAATAAGACAATTGGGAAGCCAGATTGGTGCCACCATATGTACTGGGAAAAGTCCACGACAGTATCCCGTCACGACAAATCCAGTCGTGGTCGGCATCTTATAGATCCGTCCCGTTGAATGAAAAGGAGCATCCGGATATCGCTTCCCAGGCGAGTGAGACGGATACGTGCTCGGCACCGGCCCATTACTCGTATAGTTTGTCGTGAGCCACGACTTCACAAAATCCCCAATACTTAGACTCGTTGGGAGCGTATAAGGAGCGCTATAGGCACTGTTAAGACCGGGCGCGTTATAAACTTGATTTTCTGGCTGATCTCCACAAACTTCTTTATTGCAACCGAAGCTCGATTTTTGAGTTTCCAGATTGGCGGCTTGTTGCCCCACGTCTGTCGTGAGTGAATTGAGTTCAAGGCGCTCTTCGACTTGAGGCGCATGATCAAACTCATCCGGAATTCCGTCATTGTCCGTATCGACTACTGGCTCTGGTTCTAGAGGTTGGTTGGTGACCCCATATTTTTCATGTATCCCACTGGCTACAGGGTTGATACTCTCCGGGATACTTGTGACTTTTGGCGTGACGGGGTTAACCAAGTCACTCTGACTTGATCCAATAAGTGGGGAGTCTCCTAAACTGGCTGAGAGATTGTTTAGTTTTTCTGGAAGACTCTGCGTTGATAAAAATTCATAAAGCTTTGGGCTTCCTCCGTTTTCTGACCAATTAACAACAATATCGTCAATTCCATCTTTATCTCTGTCTAAAACCAAAAACTCAACACTTGGGAGTTCTTTTACGCGAGCCTGCCAGACAATATTAACCGTCTGTCCCGCACTAACGGTCCCAAGTTTTCGCCAGAATAAACCAGTACCTGGATGTTTATTTTTCTCAAATGCGGTACACCCACGACAATCAAGCGTCCCTTCTACCAAGGATAGATTTTCATCCAGCGCGGGCATGATCGACACTCCTGAAATGGTCTGGCTTGGCGTAAAGCTCAACTGAAACTGTAGCCTGTCTTCAAGCTGTAGTTCTGAGCGAGGCACGCTTATTTTAAAGCTCGCTTTTAGATCCTTAATATCCGCTAAAGGCAAAAACGAGCTCGCTTTTTCAAGTCCTGATTCTGCGCTTGTGGGCTTCACCTGGTTGTTGTTTGTGATAATAGTTCGCTGATTGTAATCAATCTGACTTGATCGCCCCTGAAGCGCGGTTTCAAGGTTTTCAACTTCATTGAACCCGAGCATTGTATTGGCTAAGTATGGAATATCATTTGGTAAATCACCAACACTTTTAGACTCATTTACCGAATCCATATAAGGGCTAAACTGATAAATATACTGCGGCTTACTTAGGGATCTGCCGCCCCCTAAAATAACGCCTAAGTGCCCTCTTTCATCGGTAAAAGCTAAATCAGTGAAGTCATCTCCATTGAAATTTCCTGGTAGCAAGTGTGCTATCTCATAAGGAATGTCCAAGGCTAGTTCGGCTGAATTCGCATATCCTTTTTCCTCGCTTTGGTAATAATTAAAACCTCCTTCAGGCGTTAGCTGAAGCAAGTCAAGCCCCTCACTATTTGGAACCGGAATGAGCGCTTTGGTTCGATCGCTGAACTCAAGTAGTTTTTTCGGCTTCCCGAAAGATAATCCGGCCTTTACCGGCAGCCCCCATACTAAATCCCCATCACTTACAATGACTTCTTTAGTGCCTGATTTATTGGTTTGGTGATTAATAAAATCAATCGATTGTGGCCCGGCCCAAATTGGTCGCCCTACATCCGTCTTAAAACCAGCACTTCGGCTTCTATTTTGAGTACTGTCTAGCGTTAGTGTTGGATCACCAAAAAGGACCAGTCCATCCGAACTCCCTGGTTTAGTCGCCTCCCCAAGGAGTCCAAAGTCCCCCGCCCAGTTTAACCCAGGCTTCCAGTCACCACTCCACCCAGCCGATTCTGTTTCTTTAGCAGACTCAATGCCTCCTCCAAAACGACCTAATTTTTGTGCCGCGCTGGCGGGCCGCTTGCTGTCTAAAATGAGAACTCCCATTGGTGACTCCGTTGACTCCCCGACGACTCCTTTTTTAAATAAAATCTGATCTGAAGTCGACTGCATCTGCCAGCCATAACTCTGGTCAAATGCCGATGAACTCTCAAGTAATTGTATCGTTGGTTGCGTGGTTCGATAGGTAAGACTTCCGATTTTTTCGTCCTCCCA
>CALIGR010000158.1 GCA_938021445.1 uncultured Candidatus Altimarinota bacterium | reverse complement strand
TCGATTTTTTGAGACTCAGGGGCTGGAGTTGCTGTTTTTTTAAACGGGTTTTCAATTTTTTTTGTTTCTGATTTCTCAGAACCTGGCTGACTCGTTTCTTGTTTTTTAAATGGGTTTTTAGGGGGCTCCGTGGTTATCGCTTTATTGACCGGGGCTTCTTGGTTTGCTATTCCTGGCTTAGCGACGGATAGTGTCTTCGCAGGGGCTTCAGTTGGCTCACTTGGAGCCGGGACTGGCTTAACTACCTTTGGTTTATCTGGCATAGCCGCTTCTTTCTGAGCGGCGATGGCGGCAATGCTGGGATCAGCGGCGGCAGATTCTTCTATTTTCTTTATATTGTTGATTCCCATTCGAGCTTCAATTTCCGCATCTACAAACTCTTTTTTTCGACCGTATTTCATACGAGCGTACTTTTTGATGATTTCAGCAACTTTGTAATTTCTCCCATCGGGATCCCAGATAGTTTCGAGTGAAAATGGACGAGAAGTAGAATTATCAATATTGAGCTTGATATACGCTTTATAGTTGGCGATTCCTAAAATATCTTGTTGGGAAAGGACCGGAGAGTATTCTTTTTCAAAGTATTCGGCATCTTCAGCTCCAACTTTAAAGTTCATCATCGTTCCCACATTCCCAAAGACGGCGTCTTTGATTTTTGAATCTTTTTGCCCAACGGCTACGCCACCGGCTCCTTCAGAAAGTTGGGCTATATATTGGTGAGCCATGATAAGATTGAGTCGGTACTTCCGTGCCTCAGACAAAATGGCCGCAAAGGTATCCGTCGCGAAATTTTGGAACTCATCCACATAAAGATAGAAATCCTTTCGGTCTTCTTTATCCATATCAGCTCGCCCCATTGCTGCCTGATTGATCTTGGCAACCATGATCAGTCCCAGGAGTTGGGCATTGATCGCTCCGATCTTCCCTTTTGAGAGATTAATCAGTAGTACTTTTTGGGTATCCATCGCTTCTCGTACATTAAAGGCAGATTTAGTCTGACCGATAATATTACGCATGGTCGTATTGGTCACAAATGGACCAAATTTGGAGGTGAAGTAAGGAATCATTTCTTGTTTTTCCCGCTCACCAGTATTGGCCATCTCGTTTTCCCAGAAGGCTCGTACCATCGGGTTTTCGAGCTTAGAAACTTTATACCGCTGGAAATCATCATCAATGAAGAGTCTCGGAATATCGATCAGAGTGGCCCCTTCCTCTTGATCGGCCATGAGAGTCAGACAACCATTACGGAAGTAGTGCTGGATCCGTGGCCCAAAAATTTCATTTCCAAAGAGCTTGATGAAAATTTCCATCGCATCGAGTGAGGCTCGATCTTGCTCTTCTTCGGTTTTGGCTTCCAGGACATTAAGTCCCATAGGTCGATCCCGATCTCCTGGATCGAAGACAATGATTTCTTTGGCTCGCTCTTTTGGAGCCCGGGAAAGCACATCTTCAACTAAATCCCCATGTGGATCAATTACACAAACGCCTTCACCATTTTGGATATCTTGTCCCGCGAGGTATTCGAGGAGGACTGATTTCCCAGATCCAGATTTCCCAATGACATACATGTGGCGAGTCCGGTCGTTTCGCATGATACGAACCGGTCTAGTTTCACCTCGATAGAGTGAGTTTCCGATGACGACCCCTTCAGCTGGTAAGTTGATCGGTGGTGGGAGGACTTTGTAATCGAGCCATTTAATGGTTGGGATTTTATTGTATTTAGCGTCAGGGAAATGGAAGATCGTCCCCAGCTCTTCTTCACAGAGGATTGAGTGCTTTTCCAATAGATTCCAGTCCCATAGACGATGCTTAAATCCATGAAGTATAAGTGGCGCGTTAAGAGAGTCGATCGGAACTATTCGTCTGTTTTCAAAAGCGTTTTTCCCTTTCCCCTTAAAGACATTAAACGAAACAAACATTCCGTTGAGTATTTGAGATACACGATTTGGGCTTTTTGAGGCTGCCACGACTCGGATAGAGGTCGCAAACCCAGACTGTATGGCTTTCTCCCCAATCGCTTTGGCCACCTCTTCTTCAGAAGAAAGCATCCGCACGTAAGAATCGCCGCCTGAGGCGCCCGGTTCATTGCTCCCACCCAAACTGTCGGTAGCGGGATCGTAGCCCGTAAACATGACTTTAAAGGGCCACCAGATAGCTCTGAAGATGGGTCCAATGATAGGGATCTTGAGTTTGCTTTCTTTTTTCTGTCCCTTAAAGAGTTTGGTCCCTTCATCTGAGGCAATTTTTTTCCATTTTGGTTCGATTGGATGAACGACGACTTGTATGGCTGCTTTTTCTTCTTTTTCTAATTTTGCGAAAGAATTGGCGATATTGTTAAGCGCGTCGTCTTCAATTTTTTTGTACGTTTCAATGGGGTACCAAAAATCTTCTTTGGTATGCATATAGTATCCGTTGTAGTGGTATCCTTTTTCATTAAGTTTGAACTGTTTTTTCGCCTTGATGGGCTCAATTTCTGCTGATTCGTAGAAACTGGTAATCTGTTTCTCGATAATATTTTGGTAATATTTATCACAAATAATTACAAAAACCATCTCTTGTCTCTCGTACTGAAGCTCAAACGTAAGGTGTGGCATTCCCCAGATCATCCGATTGACGACCATGTTTTTAAGACTCATGTCTTTGGTCTCATGCAGCGCTCGAAAGAACTGCTCCATTCGTCCAACGGCTTCGTGGAAATCTTTCTCAGTTCTTTTTTCGTTGTCTAACTTAGAGTCATTTTTTGGGAGTAAGACCTTGAGATGAACTAGATTGTGAGTGCTTCGTACTCGGTGCAGGTACTTCATCAAGAACCGTGTCAGATACCAAATCGTATACACATCCAGCAGGAAAAATGCACTATAGAGGACGAGATCAAAACCGGTCTGCCAGTTGAGTTGTCCACTTGGGATCACGTCTACGATCTTTGCGTCTGTGAAAAC
>CALIGR010000157.1 GCA_938021445.1 uncultured Candidatus Altimarinota bacterium | reverse complement strand
AGGCTTATGCCTAAATTTATTTTAATGGCGGAGAGACAGGGATTCGAACCCTGGGGACTATTGCTAGCCCAATGGTTTTCAAGACCATCGCATTCGACCACTCTGCCATCTCTCCGCAGCCGGGGTAATATAAAAATAATTTCCCGATCAACAAGTGAATTTTGTGAGGTTTTTCCCCTACCGCACCCAAAACCGGAAATTGAAACCTTCAGAACCTAAAGTTCGCTCGATCCAGACTGACGAAAGTGTACTTGGGATATAACGACGCCAGGCCGGGATCTCGTCTGGATTTTCAGACTGGCGATCAAGCAGTGGCCAGAGGCGCTCGTAGTTTAGATAGGTCAGTCCACGTGAGGCAGAGATGCTTGGAGCAAAATGATTGTTTAGATCTTCTGAAAGACTGGGCTCATAACTTGAACCTGTTTTTTGTTTGAGGATTTTGAGAAACGTATCCTCTCCTACGGCGAAGACAAAATAATCATCAATCAGCCCATAGACAAACTGCTGATTTTTTGAAACCCCAGGGGAAAGATAGTAAGTATAGATCCCTTCTGACTTAGGCAGAACTGGTACATCTCGACTACTAGACGCTACTACTTCTTCTCTTGTGGTCCCATCGGGCATCTCAACGGTCTCGATTTTAGGTGACATGCGCGCTTGAGCGGCCTGAAAGGTAGACTGCCATGACTGCAGTGTCTCCTGTGGATTGGGTAGTTGTCGAAGGTCAGTGATCATAAAGAACTGTGCGCCGATTTCTTCATTAAATCCGTAAAGGTACTCTCCCTTTAGGAGATCTAAAAAGTCTGTTTTCCAATCGTTTTGATTCCCAAAAATACTGGTGAACCGTTTTTGGATCAACCCGGCAAAAACAATTTCTAACCTTGGATTTACTTTCTTGAGACTCGTTTCTGTTAGGTCATACTGTGCCGCTAGGTCTAGCCCTGTTGAGGCATAAAGCACGCTATCGGGAACCCACGACAATAACTCACTATATGGAGCACTCCCAGGCGTTACATCGGCAACGCCTAAATCAAGGTCACTGAAAAGTTTTAAGTTCATTTCAAGGTTTCCGTTTACTTCATCAAAATAAAAACCCATCAGTGGAACGGCTTTGGTAAACGCGACCAAAAACTCTCGATATTCAGGGCTTACCTTTGGTGAGTCAAGATCTAGACTCGAGCTGTTCATATAGAGGAAGCCAATATCTGCGGCGGTATTCGGGTTGTAAAAACGCTTAAATTCTGATGTGTCTATAAGGCGATTGCCTGGTTCTTTCACCAGCAATTCGTCTAGAAAATCAACATTCTCAATCCAGACTAAATGACGATCAAGTATCCAAAATCCCTGCGTTGAACTAAACCCTGGTGTCCAGAGCTCTCCATCCCCTTTCTCTGTTTTCGAAAATGAATCGCCACTTGGTACTTGGTTTTCTACAAAGGTAACTAAAGCCTCTTTATTGCTGATGCTAAATACACCAAAGGAAGATCCGCTCTCTAAAAAACCAAAGTAAACATCACGACCAATCCAGGAGGCTAACTTTTCAGCTTCAAAGGGAACGAATGAAGGCAGAATTTCTTCGAACTGTGATTGCTGTGAGGGTAGATCTACTAGTTTTTTTGTGTCAATTTTACCGAGCGCCACTACCTCATCAGAAAATCGAGGCACCCAATCTTCTGACACAAAAAATTGAAAATAAGCCCATCCGCCTATCCCGAAAAGCGCGAGCAATAGCCCGAGGACGAAAATAAGAGTAGAACCTTTCTTGCGTGGGAGCATCGTCCAACATATTTATTTTTTTTGACAAAAACACAAGCGATAACCGTAATCTTCAAGTCTCTCTACTTTTTTAAATTAAAAGGCTTTATTTTTGATCAAAAATCTGATAGACTAGTTTACTGTTCTTTGCAAAATCCTCTCAAAAATTAAGTCGAGAGTGAGCTCGGTTTTAAATCCTCCTGATCACCATTCTTGGACACTGACGGGTACGGACTCTAAGAATCGAGCTCTCTCTCGGCCTTCCTCCCTTGATGCCTTTGGCATCGACCGAGAAAGACTGAGCGCCTTGCTCTACTTTTCTCAAAACATAAAAAACCAAAAAACAAAAACAAATCAGAAAGAGCGTATGATCCGCTGACTAAATCGATCGTAGGAAGTACAATTCGAGAGAAATTTAAACCCAAGAAACTCTGACTCCCCTCTGCTCCATGGGTAAAACGTCGGAGTTTTTTGTAAATGGTCCTGTTTTCTGGTATAATATCAAGATTCTCATGACGACTAACCAAAACGGTACCGGTTCTCAAAAAATACTGATCAATAGTCAGGCTCCAAACGTTGAGTTTGTGCGCGATCTTGAGTCTATTGATCTCAGTGGTGGACAATCAACCCCATCTACGATGGAAACAAGAACAACACCGACTGCAACCGAAATAAAAAAAACGGAAACAGGCTTAGCTCAAGGACAAGAGCCAACAACCAACCAAGCTGAAATTTTAGAACAAGCACCAGAGGTTGCGCCTAAGAAAGAAATAAAATCTGATCTAAAAGATCTCAGTGACGAAGCGCTTCTCAGTACGCCTATTGTTATGAGTACGCCCGTAGAAAAAGTATCACCCGCCTCTATCCAGGCTCAAAACCAAGCCATCATTGAAGCGCAGATGGCACAAGTAGAAGCGAAAGAAGAAGTACAACCCGAAACCAATATTCCCGTTTCCGGTCTACCAGAGCAGCCTCCCAGTGGTTTTTTAGCCAGCATGAAGTGGAAATGGCAAAAGCACGTCGAAGACAACCAAAAGAAAGCTGCCGCTCGAAAAAAGAGCACTGAAGGCGTCGCTGTCAGTGTCGCAAAAAGCAAAGTTGAACTCAGTGGAAAAGAAAACGAAGGCTTAGACGAACATAAAATAACCGAAATGGATGAGTTGTTTGAAAACTTTGATCCCAAGAAAGATCGAAAAAAACTTACGCCTGAGCTAAAGAAAAAAATACTTGAGGCTGAAAAACAATATCACGAAGGGGTGGTAAGCATTAAAGACCTGATCTCTCCAAGCTCTATGGAGATAGCTCCTCGAGGGCTCATGCTCAACAACCTGTATGTAAAGTCATACTATATCTACAACTATCCACGATACCTCGAATCAAACTGGCTCAATCAGATCATCAACTTTGATGCGACTATGGATATTTCTCAATTCGTCTATCCAACCGACTCGGCTGAAATGATGCGGATTCTTCGAAGAAAAGTCGTAGAGATGCGTTCTTCTAAACATATGAAGGAGTCTAAAGGCGTGATTAACGATGTCGGTCTAGACACGGCCCTCGAAGATGCCGAAAGACTTAGAGTGGATCTTCAGCGAGGGAAAGAGCGATTTTTCCAGTTTGGTCTTTATTTTACCATCTACGGAGAGACGGAGGACAAACTCAAAACGACGGCTAAGCAAGTCGAGACGATTTTAGGTGGACTCATGGTCATGAGTCGAAGTACAGACTTTCAGACTGAGCGTGCGTTTAACTCGACCCTGCCTCAGTGTACCGACGACCTGTCGACGTTTCACAATATGAATACCGCCCCCCTCTCTACCACCTTTCCTTTTGTCTCGAGTACGCTCACATCCAATGAAGGGATCTTGTATGGACTTAACCGACACAATAACTCCCTCATCATTTTTGACCGATTTAATCTAGAAAATGCCAACTCTGTCATCTTTGCCAAATCGGGGGCTGGGAAATCCTACGCCGTAAAACTTGAAGTCCTCAGGTCTATGATGATGGGATCAGATGTTATTATCCTCGATCCGGAGAAAGAATACGAGACGCTCACTCATACTATCGGAGGCACTTACGTAAATATCTCACTCAGTTCCAGACATCGAATCAACCCGTTTGATCTTCCTCTCCCTCTTGATCATGAAGAGACCAACACCAAAGATCTTTTGAGAGAAAACATCATCACTCTCACCGGACTGATGAACCTAATGCTTGGACAAATGACGCCGACTGAAAGTTCACTTATGGATAAAGCCCTTTTCCAGGCTTATTCTATCAAAGGAATTACGTACGATACTCCGAAACCACACGAGTTTGAGATGCCAACGATGAAAGATCT
>CALIGR010000156.1 GCA_938021445.1 uncultured Candidatus Altimarinota bacterium | reverse complement strand
ATGAATCCCTAAATTCAAATAAACGATGAAGGAGTTAAGAATTAATTTTTTAACTTTTTTTCAAATGTCATACATCTTTACTTCAGAATCAGTCACGGAAGGGCATCCGGACAAAATCGCAGATCAAATATCAGATAGTGTGCTAGATGCGTTTTTAGCCCAAGATCCTCACTCCAGGGTGGCGTGTGAGGTCTTAGTTAATACTGGTCTAGTCGTCGTTTCTGGGGAAATCACCTCTCGTGCAGACTATGTAGACATCCAAAAAATTGCGCGACAAAAAATCTTAGACATTGGGTACAACCACGGAGATATGTGTTTTGATGGAAACTCATGTGCGGTCCTAACGGCTATTGACGAGCAGTCACCCGATATTGCTCAGGGAGTAAATGAGCTAGCGGATCATGAGCAGGGAGCGGGAGATCAGGGAATGATGTTTGGCTTTGCCGTGCGGGAAACCCCAGAGCTTATGCCATTGCCTATTTCACTGTCTCATAGATTGACCAAAAAACTGAGCGAAGTCAGAAAATCAGGTGTGCTTGGTTACTTGAGACCTGACGGGAAAGCTCAGGTCTCAGTACAGTACAGTGGTGAGGGAAAACCAGAGCGAGTGAGTGCGGTCGTACTCTCGACTCAACACGCAGAAAGCATCACTCAAGATCAAATAAAGACAGATATTAAAAAACATGTCATAGATCCGGTGCTCCAAAATCTAATCGATGATAAGACAGAATTTCACATCAACCCAACGGGAAAATTTGTGATAGGCGGGCCACAAGGCGATTGTGGACTAACGGGGCGAAAGATAATAGTTGATACATACGGAGGCATGGGCCGACACGGAGGTGGAGCGTTTTCGGGAAAAGACCCTTCTAAAGTAGACCGAAGTGCAGCTTATATGGCGCGTCATATAGCGAAAAATATGGTCGCTAATGACTTAGCTCAAAAATGTGAGGTACAATTATCTTACGCCATTGGTGTCGCTGAACCGGTTTCAGTGATGGTAGAAACTTTTGGAACGAGCTCAAAATCGAGTACAGAGCTTGAAAAACTCGTCCGTGAAAAATTTCCCCTACGTCCAAAAGAACTCATTGATTATCTCGATCTCAAAAAACCAATCTACAGTCCCCTTGCGGCGTACGGTCATATGGGCCGGGAAGACATAGATGTGAGCTGGGAGAAAGTGATTAGTCTGTAGTCGGAAGTGTCTCGTACAGGTGCTCAAATAGCGTTTTGAGCGTGCTGGCAAGCTCAGCGTTTTCGATCAAAACCCCAAATGTATTTTCGTAAAAATTCATAATCAACACTCCATTTCCGGCGATACTAATCGCAGAAAACAGGGACTTATCTTCGGGTAGGTAACGTTGGGTGCGGTTTTGCGCTTTGCTTTTTCTACTTATATCAAGAAGCCCTACGTCCGAACTTGCGATTATTTTTGTGGCGATGTTTAGTTTATTTCGATCTTCGATGAACTGGTCGACGAAGTTGTGTCCAAACGCTTCGGCTAAGCCTTTATTGAGACCGACCTCAACGATTTCTTTGTCTGCTAAATCAAGTAATTTCCAATAAGCCTGCCGGCACTGGCTTGAGCCTTCAAAGGTAGTAATCTTGGGTGGAAGCGCCAGTGCTTGCTTGTTGGACTCGAGCCATGGAATGAGTGTTTCTAGTGTGTTGTTTTGTATTGATTGCTGGTGGGCGATTGTTTCGGCAAGAAGGCTGGGATCTGCGTAAAAACAAAAGGCTCTCCCTTTTTTTGATTTCTTGATAAATGATTTTTCAGCCAGTTTTTCAAGAGTGAAAAGCGCCGTTGCTTTTGGGATATTAGTCTTTTGTGCTAAGTAGCTGGCAGTTTGAGTACCGGAATTAAGTAAGGCCAGATAAACCGTAATTTCTTTACGGTTGAAATTTAAATTTCTCAAACTTTCCTCAGCGTCAACAATTTTTTTTGTCATCTTATGTTCCTTTATAATTGATATTAAAGTTCTTATTGGATAGTTATCAACTGAATTAATTGTTTTAAAATGATCAGTATTTTTACAAACGTGTCTTTTTGGGTCTTGCTTCTCTACATTCTTTTAGTGCTATGGGTCAGTTATGTTTTTAGATCTCAAAAAAACTCGGACTTTTTGATCGGAAGTAACTCAATTGGGTTCTGGCCTACAACTCTGTCTCTTGCAGCAGGAATGCGTGATGGTGGAGGGTTGGCGATTTGGGTCTTTATGGGGATTGTCTTTGGAATTGGATCACTGAGTATTGTGCTTGGGGCCGTATTTGCTTTTATGCTACTAGCTTACTTTGCAACGAGAATTCATCGACTAGCTCAGAAGCATCAATTTATAACGATCAACGATTTTATTGGTTTTAGATTTGGGACCAAAACTAAAACCTTAAGCCAACTGATAGTGCTCTGGTTCGCTTTTTTTTATGCGACAGCCAATTTATTTGTTGGAGGTAGTATTATCGCAGCCTTACTCGATGTATCAGCTACTTGGGGGATTTCGATTACGGCTTTAACTGTCGGATTTTATTTAGTGATTGGTGGTTACCGAAATGTGGTTTACACTGATGTTTTTCAGTGGCTTCTTTTATTGTTAGTTTTTGTGGTGCCGTTTTTCTTAAAAACCGATGTTAGTGTGGGTGCTTCACTAATTTCGTTTGCTTCTATGGACTACCATTTGGCGTTTTTTATAGGAGGGCTTTTATTCACTATCTTTTTTTCTAGCCCAGACGTGTGGCAACGAATTTTTTCATCTCAAGATGAGACCGTAGCCAAAAAAAGCTTACTGGCCTCAATTTTTTTCTACCTGTGTCTCACGATTGGATTGATTTTACTTGGTGTAGCACTTTCTCAAAACTTTGATTTTAGTGATCCACAAAAAGCCTTTTTTGCATTCTTTCAGACCGGGACAGCGGATTCATTACTACTCAGCCTGGTGGCGGTTATGGGTTTTGCCGCACTGATGTCTACGCTGGATACTCAGACTTTTCTTTTTTCTAGTACATTGGCCCAGCTCATAAATCATAGTAACAAGAACAGGAGTCAGACCATAAAAAATATTATCGTTTTGATAATCTTACTCATGGTAAGCATAGCTTCGCAGATTGGAGATTTTATTAGTTTTTTCTTTAGCTCCACATCGCTCATAAGTATTTTATTTCCCGTTTTACTCAGTGGGTTGTTAGTTAAAGACCATGATGATAAACCTGCTTTTTACGCTCTTTTGATTGGGATGATAACTTATTTTTACTGCTTCCTGAGTGGCCTTCTAGACACCAATGTTGCGTACAATTTACTGCCGGTTGGGATTTGTACTTTGGTCCTGTTAGTTCTGAGGGGCATCAAGAAAAATTGAATCTTGAGGAATTCAAACTAAGCACTGTTATTTTATTAAAATTAGTTTTATTTAAACTTTTCTTGCCTCAACTCGCTTGAACTCTATTTTAAGGCTCGATGGCTTTAGAGATAAGCAGACGGACGGTTCTAAGTGCAGGTGCAATGACTCTAGCGACTCCAACTATTATTGGAGTCAAAGCGCTAAGCGAGCCAAGTGATTTTAGGGTAAATCACGAGCCGGTCATTTTTCCAAAACTTCCTAGATGTTTGGAAGGAATGGGGATACTGCATGAATCTGATCTTCATGTTGACCCCGGTTCTCCAGTGTATAATCACCGTGGTCGCATTTCGGCGTTAACAAGTGATGCAATTGCTGATGCGGGGCTTAAGCCTGAAGAGGTATGTGTCGTCAATAGTGGTGATTATTATACAAAGAGGGAGTCTGCGAGAGCTTTTGAAGTGTTTATGAAGGAGCGTAGGAAGCAGGAGGAGGATTATCTAGCGAGGGTAGGAGTTTTAGGGAACCATGACTATGAACGATTAAAGCGGATTAAACAAACAGGACCTAACTCGAGAGTTGAGTATCACAAGACCTCAGTTCAAGAAAGAACTGCTGGGATTCTGGAAGCTTCAGATTATAAAATTTTAGGGAGTGATGTTAGAATAAAACCTTATCGATTACCCGTTGGTGATGGCGAGGTTAACGTGCTCGGGCTCCCGGACTTTACTACTTTTCGTTTAGACTATGACCGGCGATTCGCCAGGCACTATTTAGACCCGGAAGAATATGAGAGATATAGTACCGTTCAAGAATCACTTACTCAGCATCTCGATCCAGAAACTTTAAATCTTATCATCATGCATGATTTAAGTGGCTTAGAGATTGATGGCTGGTTAAGGCGTATAGCTGATCACAATAAATTTCCTATTTTAGTTTTGTCTGGACACACGCACGGAGGTCAAACAAGCCTCCATTGGCTCCAAAAAAAGAAAGGCTACAAGTCAGATATCATTCACGGGCTACACCAACTTGGAGAAAAAACTTTCGTACACGTCAGTGCTGGCCTTGGCACCTCTGAAAATGTTTGGTTAGGGGAAAGAGTCCGTTTCGGGCAGAAGCCGGAATCAAGCCTTTTAACGTTTCACGGAGTTTCTTAGTTTTTCCCACTAGCACTATTTTTGTGTCTGCTTAAGATCCTGTCGTCTTATTAACACACAAAATGTACGATAAAATTTTAAACAATATAAAGCAGGCACTAGACGGTAAGAAACTAATCCGTTTGGCCCACACACTTGATGAGGGTTTG
>CALIGR010000155.1 GCA_938021445.1 uncultured Candidatus Altimarinota bacterium | reverse complement strand
CGCCAGCCCAGAAGATCAAACAAAAGCTGATAATAATGGCTATCAAGTCGCTATTCTTTTTCTAGTTCTTATTTTTGTGCTCGGACTTATCCTTTATTACTACGGTTCGGGAGAAGCTGAACTCAACACACTAAGAACCCTTTTAGATAGTTGAAAAATATTGTTTATATTCGCTTTACACCAAGCCTTCGCTTCCCTAAAATGCGGCGGAATTTTTGAAACGAAATGGCTGTACAAAACGTGACCGCAACTCGGATGACTATGCTTGGGCTTAAAGACCAAACCAAAGTCGCCCAAAGAGGACATAAGCTGCTCAAGGATAAGCAAGACGGACTTATGCAGGAGTTTCTAACGATTGTAAAAAAAGCTAAAACGCTTCGAATTGAAGTAGAAGCCGCGATTAAAAACGCCAACACTAGCTTTTTGGAGGCTCAAGCCATGCTTCCTAAAGAAGTGATAGAGAATGTTTTTTCTGTCCCGGCTCAAAAACTTTCACTAAAAGTGAAAACGAAAAACGTCATGTCGGTTAAAATCCCGATATTTGAGCTCGAAAGCAAAGGAAATGCTCTCAATTACGGTCTTATGCAAACTCGAGGAGAACTAGATCTAGCGATTGCTGAATTTGCTAAGGTTTTCATGCTCTTGCTTGAATTGGCTGAAATTGAGAAATCAGCTGAAAATCTAGCCCTTGAAATTGAGAAAACTCGAAGACGAGTAAATGCGCTTGAGTACCGACTGATACCAGATCTACAAGAAACACTGAAATTTGTACAAATGAAGCTTGGAGAAGCAGAAAGATCCGCTATCGTACAGGTTATGGCGATCAAGAATATGATCGAAGCGCAAGAAGCTGCCAAACAGGCCAAACGAGCCGCCTAAAACAAATACGTTCACATGAATAAAAACAATACTTGGCTTCGGCTTAGTGTTTGCTTGTGTTTTCTTGGATTTGGCGTGACTCATGCCAGTCCTAAGCTGAGCGAATACCTCTACGAATCTTCAATTTCAAACATTCAGATTCAAGAACCAACGAGGGTGAAAATTGAAGTGCCTCCAAAACTTCAATCTTACTTTTCTAAGGACTTTGATAATTTTGTGCTTTTGGATTCAGATAACAATAAAATCCCTTTTGATCTCTTTGATACAAAAGAGAATCAGGTTGATCAATTTTTCGACGTATCTACCTCTTTTCTTTCGCCCGAAGTAAACCCAGAGTATCTAACTGATGGTGATGTTTTTACCCAGTTTGGCTTCCCCAACACAGGCGAAGTTTCTTGGTTGAGTTTAAAACTGCCACAGCCACTATTTCTTCACCAAATACAGCTCGACCCCCTTCCTGATGCTCAGATTAAAAGCGTTACTATCCAGGCAGGAAAAGACCATCAATCACTCAAGACGATTAGCCGAAGTAGTGAAAGAAACCCAAGAGTCTTGAATCTAAAAAACGAAAATCAAGCCTCGGCTGTAAAACTTTATTTTGAAGGTCCGGCTATTGGATTTTCGGACATACTCTTCCTCCAAGCCCCTCAAGTCGATCTATACTTTGAGGCAATCCCAGGCAACAACTATCGACTGCTCATCGGTCCAGGCGTTGATCATATTCAGTATCAATCAAGGCTCTCTGAGCCTCAGAATATAGAAAAAACCGTATTTTTTTCTGATCCATATTTTAGCCCACTTGCCTCAGAAGACTTTGATCAGGACACGATTAATAATCAAAAAGATAACTGCCCCGCTCTTTCAAATAAAAATCAGCTAGATTCCGATCAAGATGGTATTGGAGATCTCTGTGATAACGCTCCTAAAACAAAAAACTATGGCCAACAAGATTTCGACAAAGATCAGGTTGGTGATGTCATCGACAACTGTAAGACAACCCCTAACGAAGACCAATCAGATCAAGACAACGATGGCATTGGTGATGCCTGTGACCTAAGAAACCATCAAAACACCTCTTTAGATCAAATAACCATTCACTCAAAAAAGTACGGCACCAGCGTTATTGGGGTGATTCTTTTACTTCTAGTTATCTTTCTGTTTTTCAGTAGAAGAAAGTACTAGATCTGTGGTATAATATCCTAGAAATCTAAAAATATAAAAAATATGTCGACTCACAAATCCCCTCAAAGTCATCTCGTCCCAACCGTTATCGAAAAAACGGATCAAGGGGAACGTGCTTATGATATTTATTCCCGTCTTCTCAAGGACCGGATTATTTTCATCGGAACGCCAATTGATGCTCATATTGCCAATCTCGCTATAGCTCAGCTACTTTTTCTTGAATCAGAAGATAGTAAAAAAGATATTACTATTTATGTAAATTCTCCAGGAGGATCAGTTTCAGCCGGACTCGCGATTATCGACACGATGAACTTCATCAAGCCTGATGTTTCGACTATTTGTGTTGGGATGGCCGCTTCTATGGGGGCTATGATCCTCATGTCAGGGAAACGAGGGAAGCGATTCATCCTACCTCACTCTGAAGTTATGATCCATCAACCACTTGGTGGAACCGAAGGGCAAGCTTCAGACATAGAAATTCACGCCAAACACATCCTCGATACAAAAGGTATCTTATACGATATGATTCACGACTGCACCGGCCAAGATCGAAAACAAATCATCACTGACTGTGATCGAGATAACTTCATCAAGGCCCCAGCCGCGGTTAAATATGGAAAATACGGACTAATTGATAAAGTTATTGCTAAAAGGCCTTAGGAACAACTATTAAATTAATTGATTTCAGCCGTGAATCTTTTATAGTTTCGCGGCTTTTTTTATAGCCGGAGTGGCGGAATTGGTAGACGCGCGCGACTCAAAATCGCGTAC
>CALIGR010000154.1 GCA_938021445.1 uncultured Candidatus Altimarinota bacterium | reverse complement strand
ATCTCATCTGGGGTAAGCCGGTCATCATCTTCTGCTCCTGCTTTTACCTCTTTACCCAGTCCGAGTAAGTGGTTTTCATCAATCGGGTGTAGATAGTCAGACCAACCTGGAATTTTTAGTTTCCCAAGTACTCGTGGATTGGTTGGCTCTAAGTCGATAACAAATAACGGGTCAACGTTTAAAAATGTAATCATATAGGCTTTATCTCCCATAAATCGAACAGACTTAATATTTTCTTTAGGAGCAATCCCCGTAACGACTCCAGTCTCGTCTAACTCCATGTTTAGAATCGTTAGATTTGAACCTTCTTGTCCCACTTGAGTCGCGATCCTGAAGTAGTTTCCGCTCTCACTCATGGCAAATTGGTTAATCACCGTTCCCGCTACTTTGCCTTTCGCTTCAAAATCAATCTCAGCGCCATCTAGACTAAATCTGTAGATTTCAGTGCTTGGCATATATTGCCAGCCATTAAATTCTTTGGTGTTTACAAACTCTTCACTGTGTGTCGTTCTGGTCACGTAAAGGTTTTTAGTTGAAGCGTAGATTTGGTTTCCACTTCCGAGCATCATCGTTCGACCAATTTTCTCACTGGTGTCGACGGTATCTACCGCAGCGACAATAAGGTAATTTGCATTTTCAAAGTTTGGGAAGTAATAAACGTCTCCACACGGCGCTACGATTTTTTCGTCTTTGAAAGCTGAATCACTCAGCACTGGAAGATCTGCGTCTTCTCGAAGCATTGGGACTGGGCGACCGTAGTACCAGTTGTTGTACTTGTTTGCGACCAGGTAAACAACGTCGCCTATTTTTCGTGAACTTTGATAATTTCCTTCTACTCCTGCACTTCTAATTACTTTGGGATTCGCTCTATCGCTAATGTCATACGAAACTACCATGGTCATGTTTCGACTTTGCCCTCCTGGATATCCAATCCGTGGGTCCATCATAAGGGCTTGAGCTTTTGGGAATAAGTTAAAATCAAACCACCCAGACTCTTCACTTTCTGCCGAATCAAAAACATCTGGATCAAATTCCATCTCCGGTTCCTCTATCGGTTCAACTGGCATTGGCTCCCCTTTATAATAACTTTGATACTGATTGCCAACGACCGTGAGCGTGTCACCATCTAAATAGAGCTCACGAGGTGAAAAATTTTTTGTATCGGTTACGGTAAAATTTGCTATTGGTTTTAGATTGTCAGCAGGGAAGGCCTGCACAATTCTGACCGTGTTGTTTTTTATCAAGTAAAGATACGTGTCATCATTTTTAATTATATCCGCTTCATCCACTCCAAATTCTTGGATATTAGTTCCTGAAAAATCACGATCTGACTGATTTGCTTGTGGCGCCGCTGTCGTCTTACTCATCGAAGCGCCTGCCGTTGATTCTTGGGCACTGTCCGCCTGCATCTCCATCATTTCTGGCTCTACCATACTCCGCATCATCACCGCTGGACGCACAAGTGCATCATCTGCATTCATCAAGTAATTACGACCCGAATTTTGTCTTTTTTGGAATTTTTGAATCTGACTTTGCAATTCTCTGCAAGAGCTCACCTGTCCCACACTCCCTCTTGTGGCTCCGTCGACTTCATTCCCAGTCTCAAGACCCCAGACCATTTGGGCCATTTCTCCACGAGTTATTTTTTTATCAATTTGGCTCACGCTCCCTGGAATAACTCGTTCTGTTTTAAGGCCTTCAACAAAAGGCGTATACCAGTGCATTCCTTCCAATCCTTCTGTATCAAGTTCATTAATTTTCGCGACGATCTTAGCCGATTCTGCAAAATTGATATTAGCTGCTGGTTTAAACGAACCGTCTGGATACCCCTCAACAATTCCGTTTTTAGTCGCCGTACAAATATATTTCGCGAACCACTCATCTCCGTCCACATCGCTATAGTCTGTTTCATCACTACAACTTTTTTCTACCAGCTTAGCCGCTTCTAACACAATTTTAAGAAACTCCACTCGGTTAATCGCTTGTTCAGGTTTATAGGTTTCATCGCTATACCCTTCCACTACGCCTTGATCATATAAGTACTGAACCGCTTTTGAGGCCGTTGTGCCTCTCACATCATCCAGAGCCGCCTCTGCAAAATCCGAGAAAAATGAGGAAGCACTAAAAACTGAAACTGATAGGGCCAGAAACGAAAAAATAAACTTCATGTAGTGCTCTATTAAATCTAAACACCATGACGCTACCAGAAACCAAAGCGTGACACGAGCCGAAATACATTGAGCTAACCCCGACTTTCTGTTATATTAAAAAGAAATACAAATAAGGAAGCACAAATATGAAGGCTGAAATTATCGGTGATGACATTCAGGCCGTCTCGCTGGAACTGGCTCCTGAAGAACAAATTTTAGCCGAACCTGGAAGCCTTTTTTTTAAAGATCCTGAGATCCAACTGGATACCGGCCTCAAAGGCGGACTCTGGGATGGCATAAAAAGAACTCTCGTCGGAGAGAACCTTTTCCTAACGCAGTTTAAAAACACCTCAACTCATCCAAAAAGTATTGGATTCAGCGCGCCTTTTATCGGGAAGATCATCGAAATTGACCTCAGTCAGAATCACCGGGAGCTCGTGGTCCAGCGAGGCGCTTTTTTATGTGGAACGGCTGATTTAAATATTGATATAGCCCTCAGCAAAAAACTGGGAGCTGGTTTTTTTGGTGGAGAGGGGTTTGTCTTGCAACGTATAACTGGCGCTGGAAAAGTTTATCTTCAAGCCGGAGGCACTCTCATCCCAAAGACACTAACACCCGGGGAATCCATCCAGGTGGAAACCGGCTCCTTAGTTGGAAAAACTAAAGACATCGATTTTTCTATCGAACAAGTGGGTGGGTTTAAAAACTTATTTTTTGGGGGAGAAGGACTTTTCATGACAACGCTGACTGGTCCCGGAACCGTATGGCTTCAGACACTTCCTTTTTCTAAAATCAGTCAGACTATTCACCGTGCCGTACTCAAGACGGCTCAAAAAGCACATCACAAAAACCAATGGAGTGAACTCCTTCGGAAGTAAGTCGACTAAATACGCTCAATCAAGTCTAAAGCTTATACCGTTTTAGTCGCTCTTTTATCCAGGCGAATTCCCTCAAGAATCCAGCATGGTGTTTATCGTGAAACTGAGATTTAAAGAGCTCAATAAGCTCCATTTTATCGGCATCGGCTTTTGGTAGAAATTGCTTTTCCCAAGATTTTATCCCGTGCACTTTATAGGTAAAAGTTTCTGGATCGAGATTTTTGTCATTCAGAACATTGAGCGTGAGCTGTGATGCATAACGATGATCTGGATGCGTGTCTTGTCGCGGATGTGGCAAGTATACAATGCTCGGTTCATACCAGGTAAAGAGGGTATCAATAATCTGGATTAAATCTGTTTCTGTGTAAGACTTTCCAGGAAAAAGTGACGTTTCGTTGGTCTGTGACTGTCCTGTATATTTAGAGGTCAAAATATTTTCATCAAGCTCTGTCAGCTGACCATCGGGAAAATTTAACCAGATCGTGTCATCTCGATTGATCCCTAATTTCGAAGTCGCCATCAAAGACTCAATTCGACGCGTCTCACCATAGGCAATAGACTGCTGGTGATTTTCTGGACTCAGACCGTCACCGTGTGTCAGATAAATGACTTTCACCAAATAACCTTCTTCTCGCTTCTGTTTGATAATAGTACTACAGCACAAAATCTCATCATCTGGATGAGGCGCGATAACAAATAAATATTTTGGTCTTTCGACCACATACTCTTTTGGTTCTGAGGCTTTCTTCAAATTAGACTGATCCGTTGACGGAGCTAATTTTATTTTTTCAACTATACGTTTTGTTGGGAGTAAATCACCTAACCAAACAAGGTCAGATTGAAATCTATCTCTAATAGATCAACTACCGAATTGCCAAAACGAGCAGTAAGGAATATGTTCGAAACTGGGATTATTAATATAGCTAATCCTGAAACATTGTATGTGCAGTTGTAATTATTTTAAATCCAAAATACTACGTTATGAATTGTTATAAAATCAAGAAGGTAGAGTCTGATGGTTATGTAACACTGAAAGCATCAGATGATGATTATGAAACTCAATTGCCACTTAGGTCTGCAAAAATTATGTTCGAGTCAGGATCATTGTTGTTGGAGAATCCAGAAATAATATACGACTCAAAAGGCTAATTTATTCCATTCATATAAGCAGTTGAATGGTAAAGTTAAGTACACTTTTTTTTAATCAAAAAATATAGAAATTATGAACACGAAAATTAAGGTTTTAGTTGGAGTATTTTTAATCTCCATATTATTAAATTCCCCTTTTGCGCAGTCCCCGATGGGAGATACAAGCAAAAAAATGAAAGTAACTGTAGAAAATGAGACTACTGCCCGAGGTATCGGAATGAAGAAAGATATTCTCGAAGATAGGGTCAGGTCCAAAGTATTATTAGACATAGATAAGAAGTCGGCAGAACTTATCGCTGATGGTATCGAAGCTATGGAAGTTACTAAGTTGGCAATATCAGCTATCGATGAAGAGAATAAGGAAGAAGCTGTGGATTTTATTGCTATGGCTTTGGGCAAACTAGAGACTGTGAAATTAAGA
>CALIGR010000153.1 GCA_938021445.1 uncultured Candidatus Altimarinota bacterium | reverse complement strand
GAATTTAGTGCCCTCCCTCCGAGTAAACTGGCCGAAGCCGTTGGCCCAATCCAAAATAAAGTCGGACAATTTTTATCCTCACCCATCATCCGAAATATTATGGGGCAGCCAAAATCAAGTCTTGATCTAAGATTTGCCATGGACACCGGAAAGATCGTCATTATTAATCTTTCAAAAGGAAAAATTGGTGAAGACAACTCTACCATGCTTGGCTCTATGCTCATTACCAAATTTCAGATCGATGCGATGAGTCGAGCCGACATCCCTGAATCTGAACGTCGTGATTTCTCCCTCTTCGTCGATGAGTTTCAAAATTTTGCGACTGACTCTTTCGCGACTATTTTATCCGAAGCCCGAAAATACAAGCTCGCCCTCACCATGGCCAATCAATACATCGCTCAGATGAGTGAAGAAGTCTGTGCCGCCGTCTTTGGAAATGTCGGGAGCTTGCTCTCTTTTCAAGTTGGAATTGATGACGCAAAACTACTTTCTGAACAGCTCGATGAAGAACGAGTCCTTCCCATTCATCTCGCGTCACTGCCAAAATTTAAAATCTACAACCGGGTCATGGTCGACGGAATGACCACGCCTGTTTTCTCGGCAGACACACTGCCGCCTCCGGATCTTCAAACCGACGAAGACCCAGAAGTTCGCGCTCAAAAAATCATCAATTTCTCACGCCAACGCTACGCCAAACCTCGCGCGGATGTAGAGAGTAAAATCAATAGATGGAGTCGCTCTGAAAAAGATAAGTCCGGTAAAGAATCAACGTCATCCGAACCAAAAAAGAAAAACAGTAGTGACCGTCCCTCTGGCGGTCAGAAAAAAACCAAAAAACAAGAAACAAAACCAGAAGAATCTAAAAAAGATAAGAAGTCATAAATAACACTCTACTTTGGTAACAAACTCTTATTACCAGATAGTTTTCAATCTCCAAAAAGCCTCATTCTATTTTTAATTAAACAGGGAATTGACTTTTTTGTAAAATAGTTATAATCTTATCGCTCTTTGACGAGTTCGGTCAGTTTAGTGCTACGCACTAAACTATGTGACTTTTAAAAACTTCAGCTAAAACTCAGAATTACCTTTTCTAAAAAGTCTTTACTTGATTTTTGGCTGATAAAAAAATACGTTGGTTTTTACCTATGAAGCACCAATTGATATCACACAAAGCCTATGAAATTATCGAAACCTTCCCAAAAGCCAAGAATGGTCAGCCATTTTTGACTCTCAAAAATGGGAGAAAGATCTTCTTTGGCCGGTTTATAAAAAAGTACGGACTAGATGGAACCATTCATGATTACTCACATACAGATCTAAGTCGTAGACTAAGACTCGTAGAGTTCTTTGAGTATTTTATGCAGTTTGAACTGAAGCCAGCTAGAGTAAAAAATAGGTTTTTACTCGATAGTCATTTTAATCGAATGGTCATCATCGAAAACAAAGTCGGGTTGGGAAATCAGTACGAATTGATTAGTTTCTATCCCAAATAGAAAACACCCCCCTGTACAAGTCTTTCATTGCATTGAACGGGAGGGTTTTATGGGTTCGTAAGAACAAATTCATTGTAGATGATCCGTTGTGTTTTGTCAAAACCTGTGCCTTGATCGGCGTGGGGAATGAGAGAATTAATCTCCCTAAATCCCTCTTTAACAAGAGGGGCTTAACGAAGTTCTCTTTTTCTCCGCGCCGTAACAGGCAAACGCCCCCGAGGCGCAGGAGTATCAGCATCCGCTGATATCACCGCCTCTTTGGGGGCGTACAACAAGGAGTGTCGCACAATGCGATTGATTCTTACAGCCTTGATAGGGGCTTTATTCCTAGCAACTCCAGCCTTCGCGGCTGGAGGTGGCGGAGACCCGGCTGTCATTGGAATGTGGGGCCTTAGTTTTTTCCTTGCATTCTTTGGAGCCTTTCTCGCTCTGAAATGTGGCCAAGCTACCGTTGTCGGCGCCCTCATCATTGGCGTCGGAGTTGCTTACTTCAAGCAGTGGATTCACTTCCCACACGGACTCGCGCTCATGAGTACGATCGGAATGGCTGTTCTTCTTTTTGAGGCGGGCCTTGAGTCCGACCTTAAAGAGATGAAAAAGGAGCTGAAAAATTCCATCACGGTCGCCATTACAGGCGTCGTCCTTCCCGGAATTGCTGGGGCACTATTCGCTATCTACTGGATGAAGAGCAGCAGTATCGCTGAAATCGGGACCTTCGCAGTCGCGTTGACCGCTACCTCCGTCGGTATCAGTCTTCAAGTTCTCGAGCAACTCAAACTCAAGGATACCTCGGAGGCAAGAATCATAATCGGAGCCGCCGTTCTCGATGACATCCTGGGAATGGCTGCACTCGCCGCTCTTGGTGGGATCGCCGCATCCGGAGCACTGTCCTTCATGGGATTTGCTCAACCAGTCGTCATCGGACTCGGCTTCATTGGCGGGTTCATCCTAATTGGCGGCTGGTTCAACCGAACCGTCAAAGGAGATGAACGATCCTTCATGATCGTTAGTGCTGTTAGCACTCTCGCTCTGGCCCTGGCTGGCTACCTCGGAATCGCAACCATCATCGCAACCTTCGTCGCCGGTGCGGTTCTCAAGGCTGATCACGATTTCGAAGGGCTCGTCAAGAGCTTGGGCAAGCTGATCTATGCCCCTGCATTCTTCGCCGTCGGCCTACTGATGGACTGGAGTGTCATGAGTGCGGAGATCGTTCCGGCAATTCTCGCACTTTCCGCAGCCGCATTCATTACGAAGTTGGCTGCGGGATTCGTCCTCCCAGGACACCTCAACCGCTGGTTGGTAGGCTGTGCAATGGCCTCGCGCGGAGAGGTTGGCCTAGCGGTTATCGCTATCGCGAAAGCCAACAACTGGATCAGTGGTGAGGGCTTCGCCGTTCTCACCGGCACCGTGATTCTGGTGACAGTTCTGGCCCCGATTACCATGAAAATGGCGGCCAAGAACATGAAGACGTCCTGACTCCGCCCCCGCCGACTAACGTCGGCGGGAGCAAAAAAAGTCACGACCGAGCTTCTAAGTAGCTCGGCCGGGAGATGAATGATCTTTCCCTACCCAGGGAAGAGAACGTTCTAGGACCCAGCCGGAACGACCACAACTCAAACTGTATATGGCGGAGATTTGCCTGAGCAGACTGAGAGTTGTGATCATCATCTCCCCTGCCTGCTACTACAGCACGCGGGGGACTTTTTTGCGTACCTGAATCTTAACTTTCACTGAAGTTCCAAACAGGCCTAAGCTTGCAAAAAAACGATAGGTAAATTAATATATTAGTGACTTCCGGTGGTCATAAACACGCGGACCGACGCTTAGAACCTCCTGGTGCTAAGCGTTAACTTTTTATGAGCATAAATATTTATAAAGAGCCAAGCAAAGATCATCTGTAGGTTTCCGTTCAAAACGACTGAGTCGCTTAATCAGGCGACCTGTGTCTACCACTCGAACTTGATTGAGCAATAACTCATATTTCCCTAAGTCATAAGTACAATCGCGGCGAGTTCTTGATGCCGGAATAATAATAGTTGTGTTCGTCTTCCCTTGCGATTTCTCTATAGCGATACATGGCCGAATTCCGCTTTGTTCGGACCCTTCACTTCGAGATAAATCAATCAACCAGATTTCACCTCTTTTAGGGAAATGATTTTTCATAATTTCATACTGCAAAAACAAGATTATGATTCAAATAAAAATTACTTTCAAAATTCAGTAAAGCTTCAGAAAAAACACTACCCCTGCAGTCCAACGACTAATTTCCGAACGGCATTACGAATCACCTCACTGAGCGCTGGATGAATATAGATCATCTCGAGTAACTCATCGGCTGTACAGTTTTTAGTGATAGCGAGTATCAACATATGGATAATATCTGATGATTTTTCCCCAATAATGTGCGCGCCAATTAATTTTCTTGAAGACTTCTCTGCAATGAGTTTCACAAACCCAACATCCGGGAGCATGGCCATCCCCATCCCCGAGTTTTTATAGTGATGGGTACTGGTGACGTAGTCCGTCCCCGCTACTTTTCCTGATTTAATAAGCTCGTCCTCAGTAACTCCTACTCCAGCAATCTGTGGGTAAGAAAAAATCGCATGTGGCACCGGTGGATACTGGATCGGTTGTGAAGGAAGATTGAAATGATGCTGTCCGAGTAAATACTCTCCTTCAAAATTCACACTGTGCCGAAAAAGATAATTCCCCAATACGTCTCCCAAAGTATAAACGCCTGAAACTGAGGTCTCTAAATAATCATTCGCTTTTATATACCCACGTTCGTCTGTCTTAATATCAGTGTGCTCTAGACCTAAGTCATCTGAGTTTGGAACGACTCCTGTCGCCACAAAAAGGCTTTCGGCTGTCATTACACTTTCCTCTCCTTCTTTATTTTTGACCGTAACTTGAAATGCTCCATTTTCATACGCTACTTTTGTCGGGCTCGTTCCCATATGGACGTTATATCTTTCAGAGAAATTTTCTTCAAAAGCAGATCTAATGTCTTTATCTTCCGCTTTTATCATCGAGCTTCTCACCAAGAAATGTACATCCGTTCCGAGCGCTCCATAGACATGACCAAGCTCAACCGCAATATAACCGCCACCAATAACGATCATTTTTTTCGGTAGCTTTGTGTGTCTCAACGCTTCACGACTCGTCATATAAGGCGTCCCCTCTAACCCTTGAATATTTGGGATTTGTGGACGAGTTCCCGTCGCTATATAAATCTTCTCAGCGGTTAGTTTTTCCCCATTCACCTCTATTACTTTATTTTCTACAAACTTCGCATGCCCTCGATAAAGATCAATATTGGGATGCTTTTCATAACCCGGAGCAATACTTGCTGAGTCTTTGGTCACTTCTTCCGTGACGCGAGTCACAAGTTTCTCAAAATCGACTTCGAAATTAGTATCCGCTTTAATTTCATACTTAGAAATATCTTCACGCACATGCGTTACTAAATCCGCTGGATAAATCAGCATTTTTGAGGGGATACAACCGCGATTCAGACAAGTTCCCCCCAAGCCTTCTTTTTCTATAATCGCGACTTTCTTACCTAAGTCTGCGGCCGGCCGAAGCTTGGTCCCTCCCCCCGATCCGATAATAATTACGTCATAGTTTTTCATGCCAAAAAAGCATAGTTATAAAAATTTAGCTGTCATTTTTACTTTCGCTTCCGACTAACACAAGGGGCCCAGTAAATTTCCAATATCCATTATCATTTGTCCGGGCCCTCCTGACCTTCCAAAAAAATCAACCATATCATCACCAGTAATACCAAAAACCGCTGTTTTAATCTGTTCTAACGGAACGCCTTGATCTGTCGCTTTGGCTTTCATCTCCAATATAATATCTATCGCTTGAGCTTGTGTTTCACACTGTTTCAGTGCATCACAAGCATTTTTAGCTATAGTCTCTGCGGCCCGAAGCGTTTCATCTTCAAGTCCTAAATCGAGATATCGTGCATTTTCACTGAATGCCATTTGGATATTATAGCACAAAAAGACAGGAGAATAAACTACTCTGACACTAAAGCCGTTTCTTCTGCCTCAACAAAAGAATCTAAATCGTCGAATATGACCGACTCCGATGTTTCAGTCTCTGACCCCCAGATATCTAAATTTATTCTTTCAAATTGATGATTTTGAGTAAATAAAATCACGATTAAACCGATATTCATAAGACCTAACGAACACGATTGCCAGAAAACCGGATAAGACTTTATCACCTTCATCTCTGAGTTCTCAGGCATAAGACGGTCGACATCCACATATTGATATATACCTCGAAAAAACCAACCTTGAGTCGCACATTGCTGCCCTAGTAATTTTTTAAATTTCCGAAACGCCATCATCAGGTTACTGAAAAATGGGACCAGTCCTTGATAGTTTAAGAGTATTTGTCCGCTCGGGTCCTGAAGTTTTATATCTTCATTAAATTTAGATCCGGCATTCCCTTTGCCTATGACTTTCCCTTCGAAACGAATCGGCGTCCCTCTGACAGGAGAAACATAAAGATCCTGCATAGCTGACATAATCGTTGTATGTTTTGGATCACTTAAACTCGGGTATCTGTAGATAATCAGAAAAATCTTAGCGGTAAAGAAGCCGATGACTCCAATCACAAACAATCTTGAATTTTGCATTAAAGCTCCAGAAATAACTCCTGCGAAAAGTAAAATCCAACCCAGATAAAGCATGATTACATCGATCATAAAGTCTTTTCTTAGTCGTCCCTGATCTACCTCTTGTGCTGTACTGTCTAAAGCCGTTAAATCAATAAACGCTGGCTGCCCAAGCTCTACACAAAGCTGGTTTAGATGCGCTATTCGTTTTCCCGTTAGTGGGTGAGTCGACTGAAATTCAAGCAACCAGGCCCAATAAGAAACCTTATCAAAAAGAATAACTTTTTGTAAGTCCGGCAGACTTGGAAGTACAAAGTCATCATCTTCCTCCTGAGCTCCAGAATAAACATTTCCAAGACCTTTGGCGGCTTTGTGATCAAAAATATTTAAGGCACCTGCATTCTCTGCTAAACTTTTGTCGCCTTTCCCTACCTGTTGGTTTATCCCATAAGCAATCTTAATAAGTGCCGTGCTCAGTGCGTTTGGATTTCCGGTCTCTCGAGCCGCAAACTCATCCGCTCCATACTCTCTAACTCTTGAGAGAAAAAGAAGTACATATTGTCCAACGTAGTGAAAAATAAAAGCCGCAAACGCAATCGCCGCTCGTGGATCTTTCTTCCCTCCTCGGCCTCCTCGGCGTCGGCAAATAATATAAACCTGATACATTAGCTGTACTAATGTAGAGGCCATAGACATAACGATAAAATCATAACGCTTAATATGGCCGAGTTCATGCGCCACAACCGCCGCTACCTCTGACTCTTCTAGGTAGTGAAAAATCCCTTTTGATAATACTAACCGAGCATTATAACGCCCCGAACCATACGTATAAGCCGTTGGGTTAAAGTCATCAATTAACCAAATTCTTGGCAGTTTAAAGCTATACTTCTGGCAGACCTGTTCAATGATTTGTCTTGAAGCCGGAGAAAGCTCTCCAAGCTCATCTAGCCCAACCTGTCGAGTTTTGTAAAGCCACTTCTGAGTAATTTCCATTACAAATGGTCCAAATAGCCAAATCAATAAATTAACGATAATAGTCCCAGTAATAAGCACTGGAGCCGAAATCATGCCTTGCGTAAAACCTATCGCAAAGATAAGGCTAAATAACATTCCAAACAGAAGCCCCAACGTAAACAGTGAATACAAAGCTATTCGCATCTATAAAAGTAGAAAATATCTGAATATTATATCATACTTTCCACACTTATGACCAGCCTAACAACTTATAAGTCTCCATGTCCGTAAAATGAAAGAATCAATACTAAACGTCTACAAAAAACCTTACTATCGAATCTCGATAAATCTTCTACTCCTCTTCTTAGGCCTTGTCCCACTCCTCTTTAGCGGTTCTGGATTAGACTTAGTACTGCCAGGCAATAACCAGGTCGCACTCAAATCTATTTACAGATCTTTCGGATCTCTTGCTTGGACCGACTTTGGAAGTGCTCACTTTTACATACTGCTCACCATTTCTTTATGGTTTTGTTCTAAGAATAAAAAAACACTTAAGCCAAACCTCCTCGATTTAACTGTTTTCTGCCTATCAATTATCCCTCTTGGATTTTTCTATCTAGCGATGGGAGGCTACCTTTTACTCTCACTCGCTTTCTACAATGGCATGCCCACTTAAGAATTACTAATGACTCAATTGCTAACCGCTGGAGTAGATGAAGCCGGACGAGGCGCCCTCGCGGGGCCGGTTGTTGCAGCCGCTGTAATCGATAGTTCTAAATTTTTAGACTTAATTCAAGATTCTAAAAAACTCACCGACACACAAAGACGTGAGTGTTTCCTATGGATAAAAGAACATTGTGATTACGGGATCGGCGTAGTTGAAGCTGAAGAAATAGATAAAATAGGGATTAAAAAAGCCACTGAAAAAGCGATGAATATGGCCGTCTCAAAACTAACACAAAAACCAGAAAAGTTACTGGTAGATGGGCGAGATAAATTTAATTTTGAAATTTCATCAGAAGACATAGTGAGAGGCGATGAGACTGAGCCCTGCATCAGTGCCGCCTCTATTATCGCTAAAGTAACCCGAGACGATCTGATGATCGAGCTTGATAAAAAGCACCCTACATTTAATTTTTTAGAAAATAAGGGCTACGGTACTAAGCCTCACTACAAACTACTAGACGAAGGGATCTACTGTGATGTCCATCGAAAAACCTACGATCCTTTAAAAACCTGGCTAAACCAGGGACGGTTGTTTTAAGCCCGAACGTAGTCAGCACAAGATATTTTTATTGTCTCAAAAAACTGAGTCTTAAAATTTCCTAATTTTTTTACGATAAGTTTATCTTCAATAGTCATTGGTTTATGCACTCTCACATATGAATCAATAGGAAACTGAAAACCCTCACAATTAGCGTTACTCACTTTTAGGTCTTCTCTACCCGTACTAAATTTTGACGAAATAGGAACACAAGTTACATCTCGATCTTGCTGATCACATAAGATCAACGCTGGGCGTTTTTTACCATCAGAAAAATCAGAAAATGGAAACTGAATCAAAACTACTGTATTTTTCTTATAGCTCATCATAGGCATCATTAGACTCATGTGCCCAAAAGCTCAAACTACTCGCTTGTGCTTGGGTCCAAAAGTAAGACTCATTATTCATCGCTTCATACGCATCTGCGGTAATCAATACATATGAAACTTTATTTTTTTCCGTCAGGAAAACAGGATCTTCACTGGATTTAACTTCATCTAAAATTGAGCGTGATTTCCGCTGCAAAGAAGAAACTCCGTAAACTTTAGGCACAATTGATGACATAAATAATGATGTAATTTACTACATAATATATTACATAATCAAAAGAGACAAACTTAAAATAAAAATAGTTAAACCAGGGCCAGTTGTTTTAAAAAAAGAAAACCCACACCAAGAAGACCAAGACGGTCCCTGCCAGCGCCAAAACTGAAAAAAGCTGTGAATAATAAAGTCCCTGATAAAGATAAGATCGTCTTACGGTTAAATCTGGATTTGTTCTTTTTTTATCCCAAAATTTCATAATCCGAAAAGACGCTATCCCTAAAACCAATAGAGGAAAAAATAGCATAAATGAAAAAATCGTCATAAGTCCAAAGCCCGTTTCATAAAGCCCTGCAATTGGGATCTTGCAGTTACTCGCTGTTCCATTCGCGCCATTAATATCACAAAGCCCAGAAACACTCGCTAACACAGCAAGCGATAACCATAAGTTAATCAGACTTAAAATACCCAAAAAAAAGTGAAGGAAGACGGCCATGAAGCTTTTCCGATTCGTTTTCATATCCCTGATACTAGTCCGGTTTAACTTTATATACAAAAAATCCCGCGTAAGCGCAGGATCTTTTTGAGATAAACTCTCTTTCACTTCGAACGCAACCAACTTGTTTTCCCGGCATCTGACTGACTTCCCTGTCTACCGAGGTAGATTAGAAATCAGACAGATGCGGGCGACCAGAAGGTTTACACTTTAATGAGAAGTTCAACAAAACTCATCAAGCTTCTCGGT
>CALIGR010000152.1 GCA_938021445.1 uncultured Candidatus Altimarinota bacterium | reverse complement strand
AGTAGCTGTAGCCAGACGTGTGGGAGTGGACAACAAACAAGAAGTGTAAGCTGTAAAGGGAGTGATGGTTCAGCAGCCGCTAATAGTAAATGTACGGGACCAAAACCGACTGAAACAAAAACCTGTAACACGCAAGCGTGTATTACTTATAGCTGGGAGACTCCGTCTGCCTGGAGTAGTTGTAGTAAAACGTGTGGGAGTGGTCAGCAAACGAGAAGTGTGAGCTGTAAAGGCAGTGATGGATTAGTCGTGGCGGATAGTAAATGTACAGGGACGAAGCCAACGCTTAAGAAAACTTGTAATACTCAGGCGTGTGTAACTTATAGTTGGAAACAAAGTGGATGGAGTGCGTGTAGCCAAACGTGTGGAGGCGGTTCTCAATCAAGTGTGTTTGAGTGTAAGGGAAATGATGGATCGACTGCGAATAAATCACTCTGCACGGGGCCTAATCCATCTAGTAATAGAACTTGTAATACCCAGGCTTGCGAGTCTTGTTCTTGCCGCCAGACAGAGAACGGTCAAGGGCTTGAGATTGCCAACTACACTTGTCGACATACCGTGACTGGTAAGGTGCGAAGATATAGTAAGCAGGGATACTGTTCCGCACAGCCGGTTACAGAGACTCGTCATGAAGGCCGAAACCCGAGTGATGGGTTGTAATTACGGTGATCTAAATAATTTATATTTTTTGAAAAATTAAAGAATAGAATGAACTTATTCTCTCTAAAAAAAACGACCGTTCTTGCTACACTTTGTACCCTTGTCTCGCTGAGCAGTATAGCCTCAGCTCAGACAATCACGCACGGAGTGGTGAGCTCAAAAATTGACTGGTCGAGTTCAACTCTAGCGGTGAGTCGTTTTGAGGCGAGTCACCCAGATCATGAGGCTAACTTTAGCTGTTTTGGCCAGAATTACACAAGCCTTGAGGCTGGGCCAATTGTTCAGAATCTGAATGAATTTGGTTTTGATAGTGATGAGTCCGGTCCCATAGATGATTTAGGACAGATCTTATCAGAAGAGTGTTTTCAGCAAGCAGGAGAATATGATTTTTCGGTTAATCTAGTAGATTTTGCATCCAACGAATCAAGTGAAGACTTTACGGTTGTGATTAAGCCGAATACCCCAGATAGCAACGAGACAAGTTTGTCTATCGATGGCGTTAAAAAGTATTTTGATACGAGGGATCTTTCTCGTAATTTAGAGGTGCCGAGCACGGTCTGTACGAATATTGGGATTATGGCTAATAACCGTGATTATTGTGGGCTCGAGATAGTGCTTAGAGATCAATTTAAAAATCGAGTTAGAACTGATGTGGCCCGTTTTGGAATTGAGGGACGAGCGCCAAATAGAAATAACTTTAATTTTTACCAAACTGAGAGTAGTCGGCTTTTTAGAGACGGGCTCCGTATCCTCGGCGAAGACGTCACCAACTTGGATGGAGTTTTGATTAATACGGACAATGACGATCGTGAATTTGAAACTTCATTGTCAGCGCTGGTCCCGTCATTGGAAATTTTGACTTCCAGTGATCCCGATTTAGCCCTTCCTAGAATGGTCTCTAAAACAACTGATTTTTTAATCAAGGCACCCGAAATAAACAATGATGGATCGAATGGAGGCAGCTTGATTGATATCTCTAAATCGTTGGACTTACAATTCGATCCTTGGGTGAAAGTCGCACTGACTGATAAAACTCCAGATTTGTCGAAGCCAGACTATTTCCCTCCAGAGGTAAACAACCCGTCACAGTTTCCTGATGGTTCTATCAAAAACTTTCATGTAGTGGCTGGGACATTGGTGGAGCATCTGTTGCCTGATAATTTCTCGGTCTTGGTTTCAGCCCTTACCCCATTAGAATTGGATCTAGAAAATGAAGACCTGGATGGAGCCGGGGGATTGAATGTTGTTTTTAGTGGTTCCGCTGATAAAAACCGTGATAAACGCTCATTCAGTAGTACCTTAAGAACTTTAAGCGGGAGCGTTACAGATCAGGGACTCGCGATGGGGGCGCAGATAAACCAACTTATTGACGATGGTGGGGTGCCCCATCGGCTTACTTACCCAGGAGGGAATTTGGGATCGAAAGTCGGAACGACGGCGTTATTTGTTCCACCAATCACAGAGTCGCCAGATGTGCCAGGAGGAACTCCTGTTGAGTTAATAGCGCTTGTGTTGGGGGCGGATATCGAAGGGAAGGTCTTAAATGATCAATCAGCCATACAGTCTTTTGGAAACTCTAGTTTCGTTCAGGCTGGGAGTGTTTCAATCAAAGATATTCGCGAGTCAGTAACTCGTCAGGCTTATTCGCTCATTCGTGGACTTTCTCCAACGACGAGTGATGGAAGTTTTGCGGATGTCTTTAGCAGTGGGAAATCAGTGTCTTACTTTAAAGGACAAAATTTGGTCGAGCTATCAGGGGGAACTTTTAGCGGTAATAAGACGATTGTGATTGAAGATGGGAATCTCTTCATAACTGGGGATATTGAGTATGCAGACGATGATTCATCGCTGGGAATCATTTTGATTAACTCGTCTATTTCCGGAGGGGCGCCAAATACTGGAAATGTGTTTATCAGAGATGATGTACAGCATGTAGTGGGAACTTATTACGCAGACGGAGCGCTTATCTCAACGGATAAAAACAACAATCCAACGGTGTCAGCACCAATTAACAATCTTGCCAACCGAGATAATACTCCAAATGATAATATCATCGGGCCTCTTGCAAAGCAGTTGGTTTTAGAAGGAACACTCTTTACTCGAAATACACTCGGAGGAGCTATTTTGTCAGGCGCCTCAAGCTCTCATCGGACGCCATGGGATGAAAGCGCCACACGAGAAGAGGCGGTTATCTATGATCTTCATTTTGTTCGACGCTATACACCACCTCAGCAAGATCTAAATGGAGATGGGACGAAGACCTTGATCCCAGATGTAAGTAATAATTACTGTTACAAAACGGCAGGTACTTGCGATACAAATAGACACGCTTTTGTTATTAGACCTGATGGAAGAGTACAGAC
>CALIGR010000151.1 GCA_938021445.1 uncultured Candidatus Altimarinota bacterium | reverse complement strand
ATACGTGATCCTCGAGTAGCGACTCCTCTATTTTGAGAGCGCATTCGATGCATTCTTCGGTACTTGGTTCTCTTTGGTTGAAGCATGATTTAAACTAAGCCTTTGCGGCCAAATAAGCCGGGCGATCTTATGAAAACCCGGGGGGGTGTCAAGCGGTTTTGAGGGCATTTTGTAACTAGCCCTGAAGTAGGCGTAAAATAACGATTAATATAACTGTCATAAAGAGTCCCCAATAATATTTTCGTTCGAGATGCTCTTTGTACAACCACGCTGATAAAAAAGCCGACAACAAGATCCCCGAAGTGGCAATACTACTCATAAGCGCAAACGGCCCAATCGTAACAGCTTTTGCCATACCAAAAGACCCAATAGTCACCGGGAAAACCGCCATACTTAGACCTAAAAATTTTTTCAAAGACATGTTTAAGTTCAGTCCTTGGTTGGTAAACAAGTACCGAATACCAATAAAAATAAGGGTTGCTACGCAAATTCCACACTCCCAAAATACACTGGCAATAACTGGATCCAGATCTCTCGCTACTTTGCCCACTAGAGAAAAAGACGTCACCAAAATGAATCCGCCTAGAAGTACAATGGGGACTAAAAATGAAGTCTTGGTGGGTTTCAGATGTGGGAAATTGTGAGATGAAATTCCGAGCCAAAAAGTATTAGCCGAAATCAAAAATATGACCAAGAGCACCGGCCAGCTAAAAACTTCGCCAAACATCCACCAACCGACGCCTATCGAAATAATCGCGTTAATAGACTGAAAGACCGCCCGAAAAATACCTACAGGCATCACCTGGATCGCGTACATACTTGTCCACATACCCAAGGCCGCTAAAAAAGAAGCCAAACTAATAAGCCCTAAGTGTTCTAAAGAAATGAGGGACCATGCCTCCGCTGGAACGAGAAATAAGTAAGGCGTAAACGTGAAAAAGAACGTTAGGTTCCTATAAAACCCAACGGAAAGAGGATCTAACTCACGGAAGTACCGTGCCCCCCAAACCGTCCCTAGGGTAAATCCAAAAGTAGAAGCCATACACCAAAACCAAAACATAGTGCAACGCTACACCAACTCCCACTCTCCCGCAATCGATTCCCAAGCCGGAATCAAGATTTGTAAAAACTCACTGACGGGTTTTTCAAAGTGTTCTTCACAGTATTTCATGTGTTTTCGATCAACCGCTTCGGCAAATTTCTTATCTTTCATCTTTTTGACAATAGACTTTGGTGAAATTCCCATCATCTTCGTCGGGCGCATAAGCGCCACCGCTACGGCGAATCCTGAAATCTCATCACAGGCCAAAAGGGCTTTCTTGAGATCTGTATCAACGGACAGCTCAAATATATCGTGGTGGGTTTGTATGGCTATACAAATTTCTTCTGGGACGCCATTGTTTCCCAGTAGCTCCATGGTTGGCTCTGCACAGTGCAGCTCTGGAGTATTTATCGTGTCATTCCAATCGATATCATGAAGTAGCCCTGTGATATAATACGCATCACGCTCATCCTCATGTCCAAGATCTATGGCCAAAGCTTCCATACTCGCCGCTACATGTGCCAGATGTCTTTGCAGCGCCCAGTCACATTTTGATTTCACTAGTTCCCAGGCTTGTACTCGAGACAGACTACCATCTGAATTTGTTATATTAAAAGCCCCTGCTGGTACCTCTATTTTTTCAGTTTTTGTTTTTAAATCTGGCTTAGCGTCTCCGCCAATTTCACTTAACAGCTCAAATCTACTCGTTACTTTTTCAACTTCTGATTTTTTTCCATAAACCATCACTCCGTAGTAATCAATATCTACCAGATTTTTAGTTTTGGTTATTTCCGCAACTTTTTTATCGTCTGAAGTCTCGAGCATCTCTCTGGTAAACTCGGCTATTTTAAGTCCAGCTTCATCACAAAGTTTTTTCAGATCTAGTAATGACTGATTATCAGCGGCTTGTTTGATCATGATAGCATGAGTGGTATTAAGCTTGATCGACTTATCGTCTTTCGTTGAAATGGCGTCTTGAAAGAATAATGATTTTCCTTCTCTTGCTCCGTATGCAGCCGCTAAGTGTCCAACGGTATTGAGCGCTTGCCAATCAGCCTCAACTAAAGAGGTGTTCACAATAGCCGTCGCCAGCATAGTTTCTTTACTATCTATATTTTTCACACTGTTTTCCGGTTTCATCGTTGGAAACAAAACTACATCTCTCAAATTTGGTTGTGTCGTGAGTAACGCCACCAGACGATCTAGTCCCATGCCTTGACCAGTCATAGGAGGAAGCCCATGCTCCATAGCTTTGAGGAAAACCTCATCCAGCTCCATCGCTTCCGCATCACCCGCAGCCTTGTATTCTGACTGGCGCTCCAGTAAATCACGCTGAACGCTCGGATCTATGAGTTCTCCATAAGCATTGATAATTTCCCATCCACCAACCAGCACCTGAAAACAACTTGCGGTCCCGTCTCCTTTTGGGGCCGCCAGAGGTTTTAAATCTTCTGGATAGTCTAGGACAAAACAAGGCTCTATTAATTTTGGCCGTGCTGTTTTTTTATAAATATCATCAAGTAAATTGGCTCGCCCAACGCCTTCTATCTTTTCAACCCCGACTTCGGCTGCCTTTTTTTGTACTTCCTCATCACTAGCACTAAACATATCAAGACTCGCGTGTGTTTTTAGCAAATCTGCAAACGGGTGCTCGGGAAACTTCTTTCCAAAATCAACCTCATGCGTGTTGCCTTCTTTATCCAGGATCTCAAACTTAGTCCGTCCAAAAACATTCTGGCAAACTTGCTTGAGCATTTGCTCATTCCAGCGTTTGTTGTCCTCTATATCGCAGTACGCCGCATACCACTCGAGCATGGTAAATTCTTGCAGATGAGAGGGATCCGTGCCTTCATTTCGAAAACATTTTCCAATTTCAAAAATCCGCTCAATCCCGCCACACATGACCCTTTTGTGCTCAAGCTCTAGTGCAATCCGAAGATGAAAATCATGATCAAGTGCGTTATGATGTGTTGAGAAAGTCTCGGCCATAGCGCCTCCCGCTTGGGTCTGTAAGACTGGAGTTTCTATCTCTAGAAAACCCAGATCTTCATAAAATTTTCTTACTTCTTTTGTCACTTTAGATCGGATCACAAAGCGATCCAAGGTCTCTCGATTACTAATCAAGTCTAAATTTCTTTCTCTATAACACGCCTCTTTATCCGTCAGTCCATGCCATTTTTCAGGCAAAGGTCTCAAGGCTTTTGATAAAGGCCTGATATCGGTCACCATTAGACTCGGCTCACCATGCTTTGTCTTAAAAAACTCACCTCCAAATCCTGCATAATCACCAATATCCAAAGCTTTTAGCCATGTTTTATAGTCCTCCCCAATGAGCTCTTTCGAAAAACAAATCTGGAAATCTCCAGACTGGTCCTGGAGCTTTAAGAACGCCAACTTTCCCATGTCTCGAATCGCCACAATCCGCCCACAGAGACTCGCCTGAGTTTGTGGCTTCGTGATGATCACTGGCGCTTCTCTAACTTCATTTTCATGGACGAACTTCGAAGCGGCTGCACTCGTGTGCGTTCGCTCAAACGCCGTACTAGCGTAGCCGGGAAAACCTAAAGATTCCCAGAGCTCGATCTTGTTTTTCCGTTCGGTGATTAGA
>CALIGR010000150.1 GCA_938021445.1 uncultured Candidatus Altimarinota bacterium | reverse complement strand
ATCCAGCTCTATTTTGATATCTCCCTGATTGGTTTCCATCACAAAAACGTTTGGATCGCTTTCAATTAAAGACGCCGTCAGGTTTTTATGAGCGCCAGTGTAGACTACCGCAATCCCTAAAAACAAAATGCCCAGAGCCGTCAAAATTACGTTCTTATTCATCGCTTTTAATTTTAGTCCGTTTTTTGCTCCAAGAGCAACAAAAAAAACACTATTTCATATTTTTCATGGGAATAAAGCCTTCTTCAACCGCTGATTTTTTATTTAAAAAATAACGACGATACTCAGGCGCCGTCCCGCGTGCTGGGTAAGAATTACTCGGATAAAATTTCATCGTTTTGGAGTTTCCAATATAAGGAAATGACTCAAGCTTGAGATCATTTTCGTTTCTAATTTGACCAATGGGGAGCGAAAAAACACCGTCATTCTCAACCATATTATCTTTCGTCCAAAGCACTCTCGTTTTTCCAAAAATTTCAAAATGAAGCTCATCACCTTCTATTTTCTGCACTTCAACAATCGAAGTCTCTGGTCTGACTGAATCTGTCAAAACTTCGGCCTTCAAGTCGCTTCCTGAAAAGTTTTGAAGACTTCCAAGTCCAAATCCTGTGCCTAGAAATAAAATACAAACCAGAATTGTCTTCAGTTTTTCGGTCACTTTTTGCATATAGTTTTTCTAATTTTGATCCAAAAAATTCACAAGGACCAACTCTCTGAAATCTTCAGTAAAACTTCAGCTAAATAAGTCTATTTTCCCTTTCAAATCACAAAAAACAGAGTAGGATCTCGGACGTAAAAATTGAGTAAAAACCATGCTACGAACCCACACCGCCGGCGCCTTAAGATCAAGTGATATTGGAAACACAGTAACACTTACCGGATGGGTCAATAACCGCCGAGACCACGGTGGCATTATCTTCGTTGATCTACGAGACAGTTATGGAATCACTCAAGTTGTCTTTGATCCAAGTGAAGAAGCAGGCGCTCACAAAGCCGCTGAAGCCCTTCGGTCTGAATGGGTTATTCAGGTAACCGGAAAAGTTAGAGGTCGAGGTGAGGGACTCGAAAACCCAAAACTTGATACGGGAGACATAGAGCTCATCGTTTCAGAATTAAAAGTGCTCAATGCCGCCAAAACGCCTCCCTTCGACGTTGATATAGACAAAGACATTCGAGAAGATTTAAGACTCGAATACCGATACCTAGATCTAAGACGTCCACGACTCCAAAAGAATCTCAAACTCCGTCATGACATGATGCGTGTCATCCGAGAATACTTTGACCAAAACCAGTTTCTCGAAATAGAAACCCCGATCATGGTAAAAGGAACCCCTGAAGGTTCTCGGGAATACCTAGTCCCTTCACGAGTGCATCGTGGGGAATTTTATGTTCTCCCCCAGTCACCACAACAACTCAAGCAATTACTGATGTGTGGAGGAGTCGATCGATACTTCCAGATTGCCCGATGTTTCCGAGATGAGGATCTCAGAGGTGACAGACAACCAGAATTTACTCAGTTCGAGATCGAAATGAGTTTTGTAAACGAAGAAGACATTATCCAAATGATCGAAGGTTGTTTTCACGATCTCACCAAAAAGTGCGCTCCCCAGAAAAACTGGGAAAGCTATTTAGACAACGGAAAATTTAAGCGAATGACCTGGCTAGAAGCCATGAGCACTTATGGCTCAGACAAACCTGATATAAGATTTGAAATGAAATTTACTGATCTCACAGACGAAAAATCTGACTGTGGATTTGGCGTCTTTGAAAAATGCCAACATCTCTTTTGTATGAGAGTCCCTGACGGAACCAAGCTCAGCCGTAAGGACATAGACAACCTCACTAAACTCGCTCAGTCTCATGGAGCCGGTGGTTTAGCGTGGGTACGAGTCGGTGAAGATTCTGGCCCGGTGATGAAAAATGCCAACACTGCCTTTATAGAAACCCTCGTCAAGAAAACTGAGTCACAAGACGGAGACCTGATCTTCTTCGGTGCTGGAGACTTCCATCAGGCTACTGAACCTCTTGGACAAGTCCGACTGGCTGTCGGTGATAAGTTTGAGCTAAGAAGTGCAGACGAATTTGCCTACCTCTGGGTGACTGATTTCCCTATGTTTGAGAAAAAAGATGATGGGACGATCCAAGCGGCGCATCATCCTTTCACCATGCCTCATAAAGAAGACTTGGATAAACTCACCTCTGATACCATGTCGGTCAGGTCTTACGCCTACGATATAGTGCTCAATGGAGTCGAGCTTGGTGGAGGTTCTATCCGGATCCACGATCAAGAATTACAGCACAAAATTTTTGAAACCTTTGGTATGTCTGAAGACGAAATACAACTCAAGTTTGGACATATGCTCAAAGCTTTCCAATTTGGCTGTCCTCCGCATGGAGGCTGCGCCATGGGACTCGATCGAGTCGTTATGCTCTTCGCGGACGAACCGAATATCCGAGAAGTTATCGCCTTCCCAAAAAACCAATCCGCTCAAGACCTCATGCTCGGAGCCCCTTCACGAATGCCAGAAAAAGAAGTCTCAGAACAAAATATTGCGGTACTACCAGAAGAAGAATAAAAACTAGCAATGATCTTAAAATCATATGCCTGGTTTCTTCTCGTCTTCACCATAGTTCCAATTTTCAGCTGGTATTCCATGCAGTTCCACCCAGAAGGGGAGCATCACTGGCTCTGGGATCACCCTCACTTACTTCTTATTATTTTTGTATGGGGAGCTAGTCTCGTTTTGACACTAAAGAGTTTTTCGCCTGAAAAATTGGGAATCACAATTTCTAAAAGCTTCTCACTAGAATCAATTACCTGGCACCTAACCCTAACTCTGTTAGGAGTTTTAGGACTCTACACCATAAAAGAGTTTTCTGGTGGGAATATACACCCAGACTGGTGGGATGAATATCCAAAATTCTGGCTCCCTTTTATCTCTGCACTACTGCAAGAGTTAATTTATCGGTCATATCTAGTTAACTTCTTAGTGCACAAAAAAGTCAGCCTCATAAGTATTTATTTGATAAGTGGCTTAAGCTTCGCCTGGCTTCATTTTTTCTCATCAAACCTAGCCGTCGTTCTTCCAATAACTTTAATCGCAGGACTGGGATACACGTTTCTATTTCTAAAATTCAGAAACATATACCTCATAACCTTTAGTCACGCTTTACTAAACTTCCTCGCTCTCTATTGGTGTGTTTTATACGTTTCCGAAAAAGCTTGTTAAAGTTCTATATCTGTCCAAAAAACTGGTTTTATATCATTAGAAAAACACCCACTAGTTACATCTGCTAAAAAACAAATTGGCGTTGTGAATCAATACGGTACTGATTATTACCGTAGTGGTTACCAACCAAGCGACCGAGGCTCTTGTACAGAACTTATTCCTCAAGCTTTACTTGATATTGGTTATGATGTTAAAGCCAAAATTAATACTAATATGTATGAAGGCATTTCCTGAAAGGCATGCTACAGATTATAACGCTAATACTAACGTCTAACGGGATCACGTGTTATTGCAAATCGAGGAATACTAGAGTCAATTTCATAAGTATTTGGAGCAATTTCCTCTACTTCAATATTCGGGTCATTC
>CALIGR010000149.1 GCA_938021445.1 uncultured Candidatus Altimarinota bacterium | reverse complement strand
TAAAAATCATCGATCAGCCAGTGCTTTAAACACATTGAAATGTTTTTCTAATACTCGCTTACTTGAGGCCTCAAAATCTCCTTCCTGTGGATCAACAGGCGTAATCGTAATGTTCACACCATTTGTGGTTACCTCTAGTGGGGTCTCTTCCGTAATTTTCAATAAATCCCAAACCGCTGGCGGCAAAACTACGGCTCTAGAATTCCCTGTTTTTTTAATTTTAGTGATCATTTTAAAGTAACAAAAGTAATACAAAAGTAATTAAATAGTAATACTTTTAAATCTAAAAAGCAAGTGCTTGGGAATTGTGAGCGAGTTTACGTCTTAAGGGCGACGATGCCTGTACACTGGCAAAGCAGAAATATTCGTGAGTTGCTGACCATAATAGGTCGGGTTTTCCGACTTTTCATCAACTGGAACCTGATAATCTTCCTTCGTTACATAAAAATCCCTAGATTTTATTTTAAACTTCTTGGCCACCCATTCGTAAGCGCCTTTCAAGTCTTCCGGAGTAGCTTCATTTCTGATTTCAGAGTGGTTTTTTTGGAAGTCCAAGAAGGCCTCATCGCATGGAAGCTCAAACAGAAAATCCTCATAGCCTTTCATCCCATCCACCCCGTCTATTACAAATGGAGTTGGTCTGTCGCCTGTCTGAATAATTGCGAACACTTTAGTACGTGTTTGATCTTTACTATGTCGCTCACGCGTCCTGTAAAAACCCTTAAGGGTTACCACCCCCATAAGGCGGAAATTGGGCTTATTCATAAACACGCTCACCGAATCACCTTTTCTTAAACTTTCAACACACGCCTCACTTGGATCAATTAATACCTTCGAGCCTTTGGCGACTCGCTCACTTAACTCTAAAGCCAGGTGTCGTGCCTTACTTACGTTTTCATTCAACGCTCTTACACAATCGGGCAACTCGTCTAATTGACTCATTTTTTAATGTATTAAAATGTAATACAAACATAGAATAAAAACAAAAGTGGCCAATTACACCCTATGGTGATACAATACACTCGTAATATGCACCAAAAAGAACTCGAGCTCATCGGCCTCTCTCCTAATGAAGCCAAAATTTATGAAACGCTCCTTCGATTGGGCGAAACGAACGTCACAGAGATTACCAACAAATCAGGAATTCACCGAAGGAACGTCTATGACACGCTTACTCGCTTGATCGAAAAAGGGCTGGTTTTTCAGGTTTTTCAAAAGAAAGAAAATCTATACCAGGCCGTTGATCCGCGTAAATGCCTTGAGCTCTTGAAGGAGCGCGAAAAGGCTTTTACTAAAATTCTTCCTGGGCTGGAATACTTTCAAAAACATGAAACACAAGACGAAGCCGCCTTCATTTATCGAGGGCTGGAGGGCTATAAAAACTATGTCCGAGATCTTATACGGACGTGTGACGACACTTATTTTTTAGGGGCTAAATTTAACTGGGGGACGCCTGGGACCGAATCACTCCTCAAGCAGTACAACGATGCCATGAAACGGGCAAAGAAAAAACAGCAAACACTTTTTGATCCAAGAGTTAAAGAACTGATACCTAAAAAAGATTATGAAAAAGTGAGAGCTTATAAGTTTCTCCCTGAAAAATATGAAACGCCTGGAGTCATGGATGTATTTGGTGAATACGTCGTTACTTTTCGGAGTATGGATATTGGAAGTTTTGGTGAAGATGGAACGATTTTTGTACTAAAAAACCAAGACCTCGCTGATAGCTACCGAGTTTGGTTTCGTTTTATTTGGGATCACTGTTAGTAACCATCCTCAAACTTACGAAGTACTTACCCCAAGAGCAGAAAGAACGGCTTCATGAGTCTTTGGATCATAAATATTAGGACTCTCTGAGTAGCTTTTCAAACTCGCTATAGCGTCGTCTTTTTGTCGCTGATCTGCATTTGGATCTTGAAAACTTTCGATCGTATTCGTGACATGATAATACTGAGACTCTATTGAATACGTGCTGTCATGTATATCTTCATACTTTTGCCCCAAAGGATGCAGATTGGTTCCAAGCTCCTGAGCGGTGCTTAAGGCTTCTCTAAATGGCTTAAATAGAGATTCCGTACTGGATCCATTTGCGCGAGCTACTATTGAACTAAGGATTAACTGGTCTGTAATTTTATCGAGTTCAACACGTACCGCTTCACGAGCAGCTCTTTGCCGACCGAACTGAGGGATTGTATCCTCCTCTATAATTTGTGCTAATGGCCGAACAACCGTACCGTCGGTCTTATCAATAACCGCACTTCTACTTACTACATCCCTCTCGGCCCCCGAATCTATTATAAAGTGATTAGCCGTTTCTTTGTACTTCACCTGTATATCACCTGCTAGATTTAAACTAGCTACCTGTGTCTGGGCTACTTCATCTGAGTTTGTTTCTGCCTCTTTCCAGTCACTAATCATCTTCACGTAATCACTATCGGTTGATCCAGCCTCTAAAACCTCTCTCTGTCCTAATTCTGAGCCACTAAAAGTAAAAAATTGCTCATTTGAACCGCCCATCGGGTTTCCTCGGTTAACTCCCTTTATATTTGCAGCTTCTAAACGATGTATGATCCGCATAGCGGTCAGGTGGTTCGATGGGCCATCTGGACTCGCGATATGATTGTACGCAAAATTAGCCTCGGGATTAAATCTTGGGGAAAGCTGCGTTGCCTCAAAAGCCTCCACAAGACCTTTTGTCATGGCTGACGGCTCTATGCCCTGCATTTCAATTTCAATCACATTTGCGAGTGCGGAGTTAAGCCCGTCTACTTCACTGACAGGAATAGTTTTTAATCTATTGCATTTAAGTTTATCTATGAAATCTAAACGACCAATCGCTTCATAGTGGGACTTTTCAAAATTCTCAGCCGAGAGCGAAAGCTCCGATATAGATCCCCCTTCCACCGCCTCAAAACTTTCAACATTTTCAACCCCAATAGCTTCTAAGATGGCAATCTCTTTGGGATGTGGCAGTCTCCCTTCTTCACTCAACGCTCGCCACTCCGCTTCAGAAGTCTTTTCTTCTGTTTCAGTTGATTCTACTACTGCCACTGATGCCGGACGTGAGATAACGACTCCGCTCTCAGGTTGAGTTTCCTCTTTCATTATCTGCCTGGAGGCCGCTACTAAGTTTTGTAAAAGTACTATCACTTGAGCTGGATCGCCTCCCAACTGAGTTAATAATGGATCTGTAAGTGGACTCGAAGAATCTGACTCAAAAGCGGTTACTGACGGGTGCTCCATCATCCTTTTCCAGCTTTTTACCATTGCTATTGCCGCGCTAGTTGTGACGAGCCCTCCACTATTCACACTCACTGTCTGGCCTTCATAGGCTGGATCATCAGGTGATAACTTTGAGACCGCTAAAAGATCTCCGTTTTCTTTATCCGGCTCAAAATACTTTCTAAGCGTGGCTATATTTTGCTGCACGCGACTTGGATCCAGACCCAAACTTTCTACGCCTGTGGTTTTTTCTACTAATACTGGTGCTGGTGCTGGTGCTGGTGCTGGTGCTGATTCTGGTTCTGATTCTGGTTCTGATTCTGATTCTGATTCTGATTCTGATTCTGGTTCTGGTTCTGGTTCTGGTTCTGGTGAAACCAACTTATTATTTATAGCCTCTTTTAGAGCTTTTATAGTTAGAGGACCAAAAGCGCCATCAGCATTTTTTACCCACTCACCATGGCTATTTTTAGTGGTCTCAGGAAGATATCCAGCCTGAATAAGCGTCTGTTGAATTTTTAGGACCGAAGCCTTTGTTAAACCTCCATAATCACCATCAACTCCATTCTCATTATCCCCTGTTTTACCAATATCTAAGCCGAGGCTAATCATAATATGCTGAACCACCTTTGTCGCAGCTGGATCGGTGAAAATATCAGAATACGTTTCGGCTTCTAGGCTATCCAGCGCCGACAAACTCGCATCAATACTTTTCCCATGAATCCAAATTTTGATAATTTCGGGAGTGATCCCTTCGTCTGCATGCTCTGTAGCTGTTTCTAAGACCGCCTGATCTAAAGCCTCTTTTTCTAAATTAAACTCTTCAGAGTTTTCACCAGGCTCTCTTTGTGAAAACTCAGAGAGCACTGTCATATCATCACTGATCCCTTCCACTAAATCTTTATACTTAGCCTCTTCCGTTAGTTTTGGCTTAATTTTAGTTTCAAGGGTTTCGGCGACGTTGCTTCTAAGTTCGGTGCTCATTTAAGAACCGGTATTTAAATTTTCTAAATCCTGTAATAGATCAGCCTCTGCTACTTCTATCTCACGATTATGCGAAGCCTCGTGATAATTCCCCACCGTCCGTTTTCGAACGGATTTAAGAATTTCAGCTTTCTTTTTAAGTGACACAGGCATTTTTTTATTATATCAGTTTTTACTCCTTTTTTCCACTCGAAAAAAGAGCCCCGAAAGATCTCTAGAAATTTAAATCTTATTGCACTATAGTAGTCTTAATGAAATCAATCGCTCAACTCCTCGTCCAACATGACATCGTAAAAACTAACTTCACCGAGCCCTTTGT
>CALIGR010000148.1 GCA_938021445.1 uncultured Candidatus Altimarinota bacterium | reverse complement strand
CTTAGTAACCAAAAAGGATAGATTCATCATCGTTTCCAGCTCCCGTATTGGTGTCTGGTTGATACCAAGCGCCCATAGGCACTGATGAAGTGATCTGCATCCCGGCTGGAAGCGGCGCTCCATGATCTCCAAAATCATAATAGGCTTTATACGGTGCGTTTGGATTAGATCCAGATTGAGCGAGTGTAAGCGTCGTGATAGCGGTCCCCCCCGCTTCCGTAATCGTCACGGTCCCAGCTGCCAGCGAAGCAAAAGAAACCCAATCAGCGGTTACATTAGTCGCGTATTGAGAGCGCATCATGGCTGTCGGTAGAAATGGAGCCGCACAAGATCCATTACTATCGGCGTAAGAAAAACCGACAATCGGTTGGTCAGCCGTCAATCTTAACGCTTCAGACTCGTATTGTGAAGTCGTCCCTTGAGGCGAAATTGGCAGTCTCGTATCTCGGTCTATGGTATTGGCCAAAATGGCCCCATTTGAATGATAACCATTGAAACTCGTTAGGTCTTCCTGCGTCGACAGACTCATGGAACTCGATGGAATCCCAATGATATCGGTACTGGCCGGCAGCAATGGTTTAGGATCGATGTAACTATTAGAGTGCTGATAAGCCATTATAAGGCCTGTACTTTCGAGCTGATAACTACTATTCCCGTTCCAGGTAAAAGTATGATTCTCACCGGCTAATTTAGTAATGGTATCTAAAACCGTGTCGCCTTCTTTTAGCTCAACCGTAGAATCTTCCCAAAAATAAATACGAACAGACTGTGGATCATTACGAGTGGTATTGAAACTAAAACGCTCTCCCGCCCAATAAGGCGCACTCCAGACGACGTTACTATTGCTAGCATTCCCAGCCACAAAAACTGGTTTATCCGCTTCCAACACATCAAAACCGGAAGACATAAACTGAAACGTATCACCATCTGCCACCAGCGTTGTCAGAGCCATCCCGTTGAGCGTAACAACCGTATTGGCTTCCAGCGCCACAACAACCGAGCTCGTCGCTCCTCCAACATTCATGACATTGACTGAGCCATCAAAAAACGGGTCATTAATATAAGTCTTTTCTTCTAAAATTTTACTCCACTCCCCTAGATTTCCATTGGTTGCGACCACTCTAAACTCATATGCTGTATCAGGCGTTAAACCCGTTACTTCATACGTTGTATTGGTATTAGTTCCATCTGGAGCGGTCGTCCAAGTCGTACCTCCAGAAAGACGGTACTGAATAATGTAATCTGTAATCGGATCCCCGGTATTCACCGGGGCCTGCCAGACCAAAGTTACGCTATTGTAAGTTTTATTCCCTGCGTCCAGCCCAATTATTTTCCCAGGCGCTATCCCAAAAAGACTTGCCCCCCCTGGCGCTTCATTTTCTATTTTCACATAACTGATAATAGACCCATTTTTCTCAATCACATATTTCCCATCACCATAAAGATCTAGCTGTCTTTGCATAAAATTATCAACGTAAACCCCTATAGACTGCTGAGTGGCTCCATTGATATCACTGTTGCTTATAAAGTCATCTTCATCCAGTAAGCTCCCGTCTCCAAATTCCCAACTGGTTCCATCGCAAACATAGAGTTTGCTCTCATCTATATTAAAATAAAAACTCCCTCGATAATTCGGATTACAGGTCGGAATACTTAAATTATCAGCCTGCTGAACCGTAAAGTTGATAAGCTGGTTCCCTTCTAGATCTAGATCTCTATTAATCAAAAATTTATCATTGATGGTATCAAACTGGATTCGCGCATCTAATACACTTCCAAACTGTAAATCATAAGTGTCATAGCCATCCGAAACATCCAGTATGAAAACATTCCCCTGAATTTCTGGATCTTCATTACTAAAAACTAAACGCGAGCTCGCAAGACTGGTCAACCCCAGACTCCAGGAAGTAATAATCAGTACTAATAGACTCACAAAAAAACGCATCGAACGATTATATCATACTTTTTGAAATAAAAACAGTTTAGATTTAGTTGAAAATCAAGGTGAAAAGTTTGATAAAAAAAGTAGAGTCTACCTAATGCAAACAATCAAAACCGATCAAGCGCCGCCAGCTGTTGGATTTTACAGCCAAGGGATAGAAGTTGATGGCCTTATTTTCTTCTCTGGGCAGATTGGGTTTACGCCGAGGGGGGAATTTGTAGGGGGCAGCGTTGAAGACCAAACCGTACAAGTTTTAAAAAATCTAGATGGGCTTCTTAATGGCTCAGATCTAAATCGAAAAAATGTCGTTAAATGCACTATTTTCCTTCAAGACATCAATGACTTTGAAAAAGTTAATACACTCTATGCTGGTTTTTTTCATGAGCACCTTCCAGCACGATCTTGTGTCGAAGTCGCCGCTATTCCAAAAGGCGCTTTAGTTGAAATAGAAATGATCGCTAAAAGATGAGTCAAAAAATTTACATTATTGGCGCTGATCAGGCTACTGAAGAGTCTTTACTTGTGGCAGCCATTGGGACAAACTCTGCACTTTCGAGTGAAGTTATTTTACTCAAAAATTTAACGGTAACTCTCGGAAAAACCACAAAATTTTTGTATCAAGGTAAAGACTTTTTCAAAGCTCTTAACGGAAATGAAAAATTCATTATTCGTCGATCTAGAGGGTTTTATCCGAAACTTGTTTTATTTTGTCAGCACCTTCAGGAAAACAATTTAACCTTCACCGATAGTCTGGATTCAGTGACGAGTAATCTCAACAAATATCTCTCACTGCCGGCTATCGAGTCCGAAATATTCCCCCACCCGCCCCATACATTTTTTACGGATGCTGACTCAAAAAATTTAGATCTTAAAGATTCTAACTTCCCAATTCTCACTAAGCCAATTTATGGTCGCCATGGAGACGGGATCCACATTCATACAAGTGCCGAAAAACTTCATCAAGCTATCGGGAGCTCTGACCAACCGCTTATTGCTCAAGCCTGCTTGGATATCGACTACGAGTTCCGTATTTTTGTGATTGGTGATCAAGCCCTTGGGGCGATTCGGAAAACCCCAGC
>CALIGR010000147.1 GCA_938021445.1 uncultured Candidatus Altimarinota bacterium | reverse complement strand
TTCAGTATTCAGAAAAAGTTATTGGTATCCAGTCTCATCCAGAAATTTATTTAGAAAATGAAAACGATAACCAAATCAGTAATAACTTTTGGAAATCTGTTTTTAAAAACTTATTAGATTAAGATTCAGAGATTCGTGTAGGTAGTTATATCTATTTTGGTTAACACAATATATCTTGTTTTAACTAAAATGATTAATCCTTAACTAACAACGCTATCAGGCCTTTATTTAAGGTGTTTCTCTGAAATCTTCGATTTATCCTAGTTTGCTAAACAAAGCTAGAATGACATCGCTTAATAGCTTTGCTATAAGAAAAATAAATTTTTCTAATGAATTACACAGTAATTCATCATTTAAGCTCGTTTAAGACGTTTTTATTAAAATCTGGGAGTCTAGGTCATTTGATTAAAAATTTAATCAGTTCTTTTTCGCTTAAATACCTAAATTCTGTTATAATTATTAGATTTTATCTCAAACATGGAAAACCTGATATCGCTTTTTATTTCTCAGCATTTCATCATCCAGATCATCTTGGCAGCTTTTGCCGTCCTTGGGCTTTGGTATGGATCTGAAAAAGTTATTTGGTCAGTGAAACGTCTAGCCCGAAAACTTGGTATTTCAGAATTAATCATTGGCCTAACTCTGGTTTCTATCGGATCCAGTCTCCCTGAGATATTTGTAAACATCTCAGCGGGCTTGGCTGGGGCCGATAATGTTGGCGTTGGAAATATCATCGGTTCTTGTTTTGTCCAGACTTCATTGATTTTAGGGATTTGCGTCCTAATTGCCGGGAAAATGGAGGTCAGTAAATCAGACATTCGTCGTGATGGCCCGGTCGTTCTTGCGGCGGCGAGTATTATATTTTTACTCGGGCTTGATGGGCAGATTAGCCGGTGGGAAGCGGTTTTACTTATCTGTGCGTATTTCAGTTATATTTATCTGCTTATTTATCAAATAAAGCATAAAGAAAATAAGATAAAAAAATCTTTTTTTACCCGTAAACTAGCACAGTTCTTAGACTGGTTTCCCTTAACCCCCCCACATGAACCCGCACAAGAACACCGCAGCTTGTTACACTTTAAACCGAGTCGATCTCCTATGTGGCAGTTATTTTTAACGTTATTTTTTGGTGGATTTATTGTTTGGTTTAGTGCGCAGATTCTACTCGGAATTGGGCTGAACGCCGGAGAGCAGATAGGCCTCTCTGACGGTGTTATTGGTTTGATCTCTGGGATTGGAACGACTATTCCAGAGCTCTCTATTTCACTTATGGCATTGCTTCGGAAATCTAACGGAATCTCTGTTGGAAATCTTCTTGGATCAAATATTACAGACCCGCTTTTCTCTATGCAGCTTGGAGCGTTTCTGGCTGGTGGTTACACCGTGTCGAACTTCTTACTTTTTACCGCGATGCCGCTCTGGATTATGGCTACTTTTTTCTGTATCGCCGTCTTTTGGGTCAATGGAAAAATGACGCGTCTACCGGCGGGAATACTGATTGGGTTTTATCTAGTTAGTTTTTATATATTTTTGGGATAGAAATTGCTAAAATTTAAAAAAATAAAAAATAAAATGACCTCAACACTTGAATCGTTTTTCAAACCCAAATCAGTCGCTGTTATAGGCGTATCGAGCAAACCACACAAACTCGGTTCGGTGATATTTCAGAATATTTTAGATTCGAAATTTGAGGGAACTCTTTTCGGAATCAATCCAAAAATGGAAGGTGACAAATTATTGGATTGTGATTGTTTTGCTGAAATACAAAATACACCAGATTCTGTAGATTTAGCTATTATCGTTATTCCCGGAAAATACGTTTTAGACGCTATCGAAGATTGTGTCAAAAATGGAACAAAAAATGTGATCATTATATCAGCCGGTTTTAGTGAAGTTGGAAATACAGATCTAGAAGATCAAGTTTTGAGCCTTTGTGATAAAAACAATATTAACCTACTCGGCCCCAATTGTCTTGGAACTATCTTTCCGTACGCTCATTTAAATGCGAGCTTCGCGGATGGTTATCCTCAAAAAGGAGGTATCTGCTTTGTTTCGCAGTCTGGCGCCTTTTGTACGGCTATGCTAGATTGGGCGGCTGAAAAAAATATTGGATTCTCTCATTTTGTTTCCCTTGGGAATAAAGCGGGGATTTCTGAAATTGAAATTCTGAAAGCTTTGCAAGATGATGATGATGTTGAGATTTTTGCATTTTATCTTGAATCACTCAAAGATGGTAAGAAATTCTTAGAAGTTCTTAAAAAAGTAACACTGAAAAAGCCAGTGGTTATCTTAGAGCCTGGAAAATCAGCCAAGGCAGCCGAAGCGGCTTCAAGTCATACTGGAAGTCTCGCTCCAAATTATAGAGTTCTTGAGAATGCTTATCGAGAAGTGGGGGCGATCCAGGTCAGTTCGATGCGGATGATGTTTGGTTGTCTCGAAGTGCTTAATAACCAAGCCAATAAAAATGTTGGTAAGAACTTAGCCGTCGTCACCAACGCTGGAGGCGTTGGTGTCTTAACGACCGATCTCACAGAAGAATACGAACTCAATTTAGCTGAATTTTCAGAAAAAACTAAACAGCAACTCAGTGAACATCTCCCTGCAGAAGCGAATACTAAAAATCCAGTCGATATCATTGGCGATGCTAAAGCTGATCGTTATGAGTCTGCTTTAGAAATAGTTTTAAAAGATGAAAACGTCGATCAAGTTTTAGTTTTACTCACGCCACAGCGAACGACAGAAATTGAAGAAACAGCCAAACTTCTAAATCAGTATGCAGGAAAAACGGATAAGTTGATCACGGCAAGTTTCATAGGAGGCGCGGCGGTAAGTCGTGGGATTCCCCTACTTGAAGTGCCTCACTTTGAGTTTCCAGTTGATGCAACTCGCACCCTTGGAAAGCTGGCGAACTATCAAGTCTGGAAAGAAAATAATAAAAACAAAAAATCAGAAGCGCTCAGTGTTAATGCTGATAAAAAGTTTAAAACGGTAATTGATGAAGCCCAAAAAGCAGGACTCCCCTCTCTAGCACAAAGTGATGTCGATGATATTTTATCTCACTTTGGTTTTGACTTCCCAGGGAGTGAAAATTTTAGTGACTTTGAAAAAGCCTTAGATTTTGCAGATCGGTACTTCCCAGGTTCTGTAGTCATGAAAATCTCTTCCCCTGAAGCGCTCCATAAGACTGATATGAAAGGCGTTGTTTTAAACGTCTCTGATGCAAAGTTGTTTAAAAACGCATGGGACGTTCTACAAAACTCAATTAAGTCTGGGCAGATCCCTAACGCTTCGATTCAAGTACAGGAGCAAATCGGAAAAGGGACGGAAGTTATCCTTGGTATTAACGCTGATGAGAACTTTGGTCACGTGATGCTTTTTGGTTCTGGGGGGATTTATACTGAAGTCTTTAAAGACACGAGTGTAAGAGTTTTACCGACACATGACTTTGAACGCTTTATTGATGAAACTAAAGTCTCAGAAATCTTGCACGGTACTCGTGGAGAAAATCCTAAAGCGGTTAAAAAACTGATCGAGACGATGCAAAAAATGCAGGAGTTAGTTCTGACCTATCCAGAAATCACCTCTATCGATGCTAACCCGGTGATTGTGACCGAGGACCGGGCGGTCTGTGTGGACTTTAAGATCTTGATTTAGATTCAGACTTAATAAAGATATTAAGAAAAAAGGATGTAGATTATACATCCTTTTTTAAAACTAGTTGTCTAAAGCATTTTTTACGCTCTCTTATTCCACTGTTTTTGCATCTCTACCACCGCTAACGGTATCACTGAGAATATAATAACAATTCCCCAATCGAATGAGTTAAGAGGGTAAGTCCCCAAAGCATTATTGAGGAATGGGATATAGAGCATCGCTAGTACCATCAAGATTGACGTAAATACAGCTACCAAGAGAAAGTGGTTTCTGAGTGGGTTCATCTGGAAGATTGACCTTCTAAATGAACGGGCTGAGAAGGCGTTTACGAGTTGAACGACGACCAACATCGCAAACGCAACAGTTTGAGCGTGGATCAAAACCTCGTCTGAAATCTCAGCGCCCCAGCTCCATCCATAGCTATAGAGGGTGTAGAGGAACCCGATAGTCATCACAATACCAGTACTGAAACCGGTAATGAGGAAGTTCGTAACGAATTTTTTATTCATTACTTTTTCTTTCTTGTCTCTGGGTTTCTCAGACATCAGGTCTCGCTCTGGGGTATCAACCCCTAAAGCAATCGCTGGTAAAATGTCTGTCCCGAGATCTATACATAAAATCAAAATAGCGGTTAGTGGCAGTGGTAGGTTAAAGAGAATAGCCGCAAAGATCACAAAAAGTTCGGCGATATTACAGGCAAAAATAAACCAAATAAATTTTCTCAGGTTTTGATAAATCCGTCTCCCCTCTTCTACCGCGGTCACGATACTTGAGAATGAATCATCCATTAAGATCATCGTCGCCGCTTCTTTTGAAACCTCCGTTCCGGTGATCCCCATGGCAACGCCTATGTCAGCTTTCTTAAGCGCTGGGGCGTCATTAACCCCATCACCGGTCATGGCAACGACTTCGCCTTGTTCTTGAAGGATTTTCACCACACGCATTTTTTGTGCTGGAAGACTTCGGGCAAAGATAACCGATCTTGATTTGTCTTTCAATATATCATGTAGATCTTCATCGGTCATTGTTGTGACTTCTGTGCCAGTCAAGACTCTTACATTGTCCCCTTTTACAATTCCTAATTCTCGTGCAATGGCCTCAGCCGTAATCCCGTAGTCTCCCGTAATAACGACCACTCGGATCCCAGCGCTTTGACATTTTGCGACCGCTTTTGCCACACTTGCCCGAGGAGGATCGATCATGCCTACCAGCCCAATAAAGACTAAATTTTTTTCCGCTGCTTCTTCACTTTCGGGAATGTCATTCACTGCTTTTTCAGCGAAAGCTAAGACTCTTAGCGCATTCTCAGCCATTCGGTTGTAATGACTTCGGATTTTTTCTCGCTTGTCTTTATCTAGTTTGTGGATTTCATTTCCATCACTCCAGTGTGTACACTTTTCTAAAATTTGATCTGGAGAGCCTTTCACTTGGACTTTAAAGTCTTTTTCTCCTTTTTCTTTAACGACGACCGACATCATTTTTCGATCGGAATCAAAAGGAAATATTTCGTTAAGAGTTCTTTTGTTATCTACTTCTTTTTCTTGGTGATTTTTATGAAAGAGAGTTATGAGAGCGCCTTCTGTTGGATCTCCTAGGATGGAGTACTGATTGTCTTTTGATACTAATTTTGATTCATTACAGTTATAGGCAATATTGAGCAGGCGGTTTTTAAGATCTGTATTTTCTTCGTGCCCAGGCTGTCCTCCAACGTAATTTAATTTTCCGTTATGTGGGTCATAACCGACCCCCGTCACATGGAAAATAGAGCGATCCGCGAGATACATTTCGCGAACCGTCATTTGATTTTTTGTCAGCGTACCAGTCTTGTCACTACAAATAGTAGTCACCGCTCCCAGCGTCTCCACTGAAGATAACTTCTTAATGATCGCTTTTTTCCGAGCGAGCACCGTAGCGCCTAAAGCAAGCGCAATGGTAATAGTCGTCGGGAGTCCTTCTGGAACGGCTGCAATGGCCACTGAAACAGAGAAGAGTAAACTCTCTACAAAAGTGTAGTCCCGGAGTATTCCAACAAAGAACAGTAATACACAGATCACTCCTGTTACTTTTGTAACAAAAACACCAATTCGACCAAGTTCTATCTGTAGTGGTGATTTGGTTTTTTCGGTCTCAGTCGTCAAACGAGCAATTTTACCAAACTCAGTCTGCATTCCAGTTTTAACCACTTCAAATATTCCAGAACCTTTTGCCACCGAAGTTCCCATAAAAACATCATGTGCTTCTTTTTTCTCAACGGGCAGGCTTTCGCCGGTAAGCGCTGATTCTTCAATTCTCAAGCTGTGAGCTTCTTTAATGATTCCATCAGCGGGAACCTTATCCCCTTCTCCAAGAACGACCCAGTCTCCTGGAACGAGGTTTTCGGTTTTCATCAGTAGCTCTTCTCCATCTCTTATCACTCGGATTTCTGGATGGACCATTTTTTTAAGAGCTTCGAGTGTTTTCTCTGTCCTGTATTCTTGAAAAAAACCAATCCCAGCATTGAGAATTACAATGCCTAAGATCACATAAGCCTCCGTTGGGTCATGGCCTACAAAATAAGAAATAACCGCCGCACCGAGTAAAATAACCACTAATAAATCTGTAAACTGTGAAAAGAGAATCTTATACCACGGATTACTAGCTTTCGCCTCGAGTAAGTTTTTTCCGTGTTCCTTAAGAAGCGCTTCTGCCTTTTTGGAAGTTAAACCGTTCATGTTTTTATTTTTATTTCTCCCTATTATAC
>CALIGR010000146.1 GCA_938021445.1 uncultured Candidatus Altimarinota bacterium | reverse complement strand
TCCATAAACTTTTTTCGGCTTAGTTTGAATTTTCTTAAGCTGAGTCGTCGTCAAAAACTTTTCATGATTTGTCTGTATATCTTTGTACTGACTCGTCGTTACGTAAGGAGAATGAATCAAAGTCTCAATTCTTAAAAATCGTTTTTCACTAATACGCTGAGTAATATCCTCTGTCGGGCATAATAACGGGACTGGTAGTGTTTCGGTTTTGATCAACTCTTGAGCAATAAACTGAGGCAAAAGCAGCGTCAAATCAGCTCCTTGATCAACTAGAGCTGTTGCCAAATTATACGTAACTACGCCCAATCCTCCGGAAAAAAGAGGAGGAAATTCCCAACCGAGCATTAGTACTTTTTTCTGACTCATGATATAGACAGAAAAATTTTAGCATGCTCAAAAACTCAAACCGAAGGTTTTGACTCTATTTTGACTATCCAAATAGGCAAAATGCTGGTCTAAAGAAAGTGGTTAAGCCATTACTTCAAGCTTGCTTATATCTACAGCACTACTTTCTACCACCGATTGTGGAATCACATTTTCAATGGCTGCATGCTTGGAAACCCCTTCTTCAGGAACAATTATAGTCACTTGGTCGCCCACTCGTGCCCGATAAAAAGTTACTGAAGCGTAGAGAACATTGAAAACTTTCTTATCCGCTAGAACTTGGTACTGAGATCCATCAATGACCAAATGTCCAACCAAGAGTTTCCGTGGCACCAGATCAATCTGCTTATAAATAAAAGCCCCATTGTCAGCAATGGTGAGTTTAAGCTTATCTCCCTCTACAAGTTTAGACTTAGAAGCGTAGTTTGCTGGCACCGGATATATATTTCCTTCTCCATCAATCATATTCTGTCCATCAAAGGCTCCTTCAATCACTCGCCCAGACTCTACATCTGCACTATCCATAAGACTTGAGGCTTCTTGAGCTGAAGCAAAAACTTTCTCCGGTGGCACTCCTAGTTCCTTAGCTCGTTTCTGAGCCCATTGCTCAGCCGCCTTAACGGATGACCCTGCAGCATCGAGTGCCTCGACAAGTTGTAGTAATAGATCGGCTTGTTTATTCGACATGTATTTTCTGGGATTTCCTAAACTAAAGATGTTAAGAGCCATTGTACCAAATTTAACGAACTTTCTCAAGACAAATATTGCCAAAAAAAAGAGAGCCTCTAACATTCGATCTGTATCATGAATAAAGTAACACTTCTCGTTCTCTTATTACTCGTTTTTGTTGGTGGTGCTTTCGCTCAGCACTTTCTCAGTACTGAAAGCCTCGCGCCGACTCAATTGCAGGCGGCCAGCATAAAGACCGAAGACCTAGCCGCTTCAAATGAAAACTTTATTTTTGCCAGCCAGCAAAACTTAGGTGGCGGTGGTAGCTGTAATTAAAACTTTCTACAAACCCCTTTTCAAAATGTCTAAAACAAAAATCTGGAAACAACTCGCTTTTCTTCTTATCCCAGCGCTGCTGATTGTCTTTGCCGTGTCACCAGCAAGCAACCCAATAAAATCAGAAGCACAGAGTATTCTTTCGGGAATACTGGGGAAAAAGAAAGTCGCTCAAAACCCTAACATGGTCCCCGCATGGGAGCGTTTCAAGGTAAAAGTAGACGGGATCACCGAACTCGACATGTCTGGAGCTGAAATATACCAAGTCCCAGGCAAGCTTCCCTATATTGTCATGGACGGACACACTTGGATCCCGGTTGCCGGAGAACCAATCGAAGTCTCCGTCTTGCATGATGGCGCTTGTAGCCAAAACTGTCAGGCTGGGATCGGAGCCCTTCGAGCTAATATCACACCTGCTATTATTCAAAAAGACGTTGATATAAACTCAGCTGAAGGAAAAGCTCTAGCTTCAAAATTCGACATTGAGTCAATTCCTCAGTTTATTTTCGGAAATGGGCTCGCCACATTCAAGAGTCAAGATGGCTCACTTTTCATCGATAATCTACCTGAAGGACTCGTCACTGAAAAAGATGGGCTTTACTGGCTCCAAAACTCAGGGGTAGGACTTAAAGCTGATAAATTCATCAAACCGCCACAGTTCGCCGATCTAGACAGCGAACCAACAAAAGGAACTGGTCCAGTGCAAGTCGTAGAGTTTACTGACTATCAGTGTCCGTTCTGTAAAAGACTCTTTGACAACAACCGAGAGCTCGTAGAGAGACTTGTAGCCGAAAACAAAATTACTTATGTCCTCAAGGACTTCCCACTTAACTTCCACCAAGACGCCGTCAATTACACACACGCCGTCGCCAGTTGTACTAAAAAAGTCGGAGATAATGACGCCTACTGGAAAATGCACGCGGCCATATTCGACAACATGGATACTTGGTCAGGAAAAGGCGATGCGGGAAAACAATTTCTTGTAGACTACGCTAAGAACGATCTGGGTCTTGATATAGAAGCTTGTCTCGCTGATCCAAGCACCAACGCTGAAGTCCAAGCGGATGTCGCCGAAGGCGCCAAGTACGGCGTATCAGGAACTCCAGCCCTCTTCATCGGCACACAAATCATGCCAGGAGCTATTGACGCCGCTACTTTTGAAAAAGCAGTAAACGAAGAAGCGGGGAAATAGTTAATTTTTCTAGCTAATTGGATCACAAGCCCAACGGCCTTCTCCATTCTTTCCAAGTAAAAATGTCTTAAGGTCCGTCCGATTCGAGACTCTTCGAGGATTTAGATTGCTACTGTGGGGAATTTCCCCCGTCCTAAGTAAGTCTAATATTTGGCTCGAAGCTAATAAAGCCTTCCTATCAAAGCGAGATCGCCCCGTATCATTTTTACCCCAAACTACAATATCTGCCGCTGGGCTAGTATCTGGCTTAAAAGCTCTAGCATAAAGGCTCGCCTCGCTTCGATCTTCTTTATCAACTCCCAACGCAGTGATTAACAGAAGTGCCATCAAAAAATCTCCAGATTCACCTCCTTGGTTCTCAGGCAGCAAAGCTGCAATCTCATTTACGGTAGACGGATGAATCCGATCATCGGGCACAAGAGCTTTGACTCTTTCCATGAAATCAGCAGATAAAGTATCCGATCTAGAAATTAAATTTTCCCCAATATTGACCAAAGTCCCACCGTCCACGGCAGAAAAATCTAAGCATTGTTCACTATCTGTTCTATAACCCATCACAAAAACTTACAAAACACAAAGCCAAAAAAGTCAAATACTATCCTCGACGCTTTGAACCTCCTGGTTTGTATGATTTAGAATAGCCGCCCTTACCACCACTTCGACTACTCCCACCACCGCTACGACTTCCACCGCTACGGCTTCCGCCACTTCGGTTTCCACCTCCACCAGAATACGAACGACGACCGCCTCTAAAGCCTCCACCGCCCCCTCTT
>CALIGR010000145.1 GCA_938021445.1 uncultured Candidatus Altimarinota bacterium | reverse complement strand
AGTTATCAATAAAACCACCAACCTCAAGAAAGGCCTCGTACTCGTAACCGGGCCAACTGGATCAGGGAAGTCTACAACACTCGCGGCTATCATTGATAAATACAACCGGGAAAACAAAGGACACATAATCACTATCGAAGATCCAGTCGAGTTTGTACATGAGTCTAAAAAATGTCTCATTACTCACCGTGAAGTGGGGAAACACACTAAGTCGTTTACCGCAGCTCTAAGGGCGGCCGTAAGACAAGATCCAAACGTTGTCTTAGTTGGTGAGCTACGGGACATAGAAACTATCTCACTGGCTCTCACCGCAGCTGAAATGGGAATGCTCGTCTTTGGAACCCTCCATACCTCAAGTGCCCACAAAACCATCAACCGAATCGTTGATGTCTTTCCCGCTGGAGAACAAGGCGCAGTGCGAATGATGATCTCTGGATCACTTAAGTACGTTATCTCTCAGGTACTCTTGAAGAAAAAAGGCGGCGGTCGGGTGGCCGCCACCGAAATTTTATACGGGACTTCTGGAGTTAGCTCCATGATACGTCTCGGGGAAATCCACCAAATCCCCTCAGCTATACAAGCTGGTGGAAAAGACGGCATGAGAAGTCTTGATACCTCCATCTTAGAACATCTCAAAAATGATAAAATTAGTCACGAGGAAGCGCTTACCTATGTCTCAGAACCGAATCTAATTAGTCAGTTCAAACCAAAACCTAAACCCACTCAGGCACTATGAGTCTTTCTATAAATAACATCCTCGAAGCCTGCCGAAAAAAAGGCGCATCAGACCTTCACCTCTCTACAGGAGAATCTCCGTATATTCGAGTAAATGGAGAAATTGAACCGATGCCAAACACTCCAATCATGACAAAAGAAATGGTGGAATCGTTGATTGCACAAACACTCACCCCAGAAGTCATGATGACCTACTTGGAGGAAAAAGACATAGACTACAGTTTTAAAGACGAAAAAAATAGAAGGTACCGATGTAATGCTTTTTATTCTCTAAAAGGTCCCTGTTTTGTCTTCCGGTTCATTTCAGAAAACGTTATCACGGAGCAAAGTCTTAATATCCCAGGAGGCCTTGATAGCATCATGCGGTACAAAAGAGGATTAGTCCTCGTAACTGGCCCAATTGGAAGTGGAAAATCAACAACGATGACAACCATCGTCGACGCATTAAACACACACAAAGATGATCACATCTTGATGATTGAAGACCCAGTAGAGTTTGTCCACAAATCTAAAAAATCACTCATCAACCAGCGTGAAGTTAAAGTAAACACTCACAGCTTCGCGAATGCTCTCAAATCAGCTCTCAGAGAAGATCCCGACACCATCATTGTCGGGGAAATGAGAGACCAAGAAACCATAGGCCTCGCATTGGAAGCAGCCGAAACAGGGCATTTCGTCATCGGCACCCTTCATACTTCTGGAGCCGAAAGCTCTATCACTAAGATCATTGATGCCTTTCCTTATGAGGAGCAGGGTCAAATCCGGTCGATGCTCGCCGGAAGTATCTCCTGCATTATCTCTCAGGTTTTGTGCCAAAAAGCAGACAAATCAGGTCGCATCGCCGCCTTTGAGTCACTGTACGCAACCACTGGAATACGAAGTCTTATCCGAAATAATAAAGTCTTCCAGATCAGATCTGAAATCCAAACCGGTCGAAAGTACAACATGACCACCCTAGAGCAGTCACTCAAAAAACTCGTAACCGAAGGCACCATAACCGAAGAAGAAGCCCTCAAGTATGTTATCAACGAAGAGGCCTACAAAGTCGCTTAAACTCTATTTCAGTTTCCGTTGAAGCTTATAGACTTTTTACTAAAGTTTATATTTTTCTGTACGTAGTACATAGTACACTATATACTAAGTACTATAAACTATTTTCCAGGAAGCATGTCCACAATAGAAAAAATATTTGAATACATTCAAGCGAACCAACCAACAACTCCCCACGAGATACAAAAAAACATTGGTGTTGGAAAGGTTATGATTCACCGGCACCTAAAAAAATTAGTGATTGAAGGACGCATTTTAAAAACTGGAACGGCACCAAAAGTGTACTACAAAACTTTAAACCGAAAAGGTCTATCAAAAGAAGAATCAACTAAACAGATAGCAGAGCTCAAAAATGAGCTAGATAAGCATTCAAAAAAAATCGCAAATAACTGTATTCAATATTCATTTAACAGCATCGAAGACCACTGGCTAAAAGTTCAACCCAATGGTCATATCGACAGAGGCCTGCCAAGTTTTGTAAAATGGTGCGAGCAAAGAAACTACACTGTAGCAGAATTTGCAGTAAAATACCTCGAAACACTAGAAAATCTAAAGAAATTTAAATCTAAAAATTTCATTAATGCCACCAATAAATTCAATGAGACCTACGAAGTAAAAGTACTAGAAAAAGTCTTTTATCTAGATTTTGCTGCCATTGAAATCTTTGGCCGGACTAAGCTTTCAGAACTCATATTACATGCAAAATTTTCTCAGGAAAAAACTTTAGTTAACGAAATTTATCACATAGTAGAATCCCCTATTAAAAATTTAATTAAAAAATGGGACATAAATACGGTTGGATTCATCCCTCACTCAATACCAAGAAAACTAAGTCTTATGCCTAAAATCGAGGAGATGCTTCAGCTACCGACACCAAAAGTCCCACTTATAAAAGTAGGAGAGATAAGGGTTGCCCAAAAAAGTCTGAAGAAAACTCAGGACAGAATCACAAATGCCCGAGATACTATTTTCATAGAGCCTGGCTTTGAGCTTCACAAACCTTATGAAAGATGCCTACTTATAGATGACGCTGTTGGCTCGGGAGCCACACTCCAAGAAACCGCTAAAAAAATACTAGACAAAAACATCGCAAAAAAAGTATATGGCCTGGCACTTGTTGGAAGTGTAAAAGGTTTTGAGGTGATCTCAGAAATATAGGTTTATTTCAAATTATTTCAGTTTCCGCTGTAGCTCATAGATCTGATCTCGAAGGAGCGCGGCTCTTTCAAAGTCGAGGTTCTCGGTACAGAGCGCCATCTCACTATCGAGCTCTCTGATAAGTTTACGGATGTCTCCGTCTTTCTTAACATTCTTAAAGTCTCGTACTTTACCTCCTGCTAAGTCTTTTGAAATATCTATAATTTTTTTCTTAATAGTCGTCGGAGTAATTCCGTGTTTTTTATTATGAGCCGCTTGTATAGTGCGACGTCTTTGTGTTTCTCCAATCGCCGCCTCCATCGCTGGAGTTTCTCTGTCGGCGTACATGATCACGCGCCCTTCGCTATTCCGTGCGGCTCGACCGATGATTTGTAGTAAAGCATCTCGCGAACGCAGGAATCCTTGTTTGTCCGCATCCATGATGCAGATCAAAGAAACTTCAGGGAGATCGAGTCCCTCTCGCAGTAAGTTAATCCCAACCACAACCTCAATCACCCCCTGACGTAATTCGGTAAGGATCTGAACTCTCTCAAGCGTATCGATTTCTGAATGCAGATATTTAGCTTTAATTCCTTGCTCGATCAAATACTCAGACATATCTTCTGCTGACTTTTTGGTCACAGTAGTGATCAACACCCGCTCTTTCTTTTTAAGCGTCGCTCTCACCTCTTCCATAAGATTATCTATTTGGTTTTCAGTAGGCCGAACTTCAATATTTGGATCCAAAAGCCCCGTTGGACGAATGATCTGCTCGACTATATTTTCTTTCTTTGTGTGTTCGTACTCATACTTCCCTGGCGTCGCTGAAACGTAGATCGCCTGTTTCACTCGATCTTCAAACTCGTTGAACTTAAGCGGACGATTGTCCATCGCCGACGGCAGTCTAAAACCGTGCTCAATTAAGCTCTGTTTTCGAGACAAGTTCCCGTTAAACATTCCACCAATCTGAGGAATTGAAATATGAGACTCATCGACAAAGACCAAGAGGTCTTTTGGGAAATAATCCAAAAGCGTCGCTGGTGGCTCTCCTTCTTTTTTACCAGAAAGATAACGGGTGTAGTTTTCGATTCCATTTACATATCCCATCTCTCGAAGCATTTCTATATCGTACTTTGTTCGTTGGTTTAGTCGGTGTGCCGCTAAACCGTTTCCAGTAGACTTAAGATCTTTAAGTCTTGCCTCTAAATCTTTATCTATTTCTTGAGTCGCTCGCTCGATCACATCGCTGGTCGTTACCTGATGTTTTGCCGGGAAGACCACACACTCCGAAACTTCTGATAAAATTTCCCCAGTAAATCCATCCACCATTGTGATTTTTTCCAAGTCATCTCCCCAAAACTCAAGCTGAAGCGCCGTATCATCATTTGGCGGGAAAATTGTCACCACATCCCCAAGGACTTCAAAACTTCCTCGTTTGAAGTCGGTCTTCACTCGCTCAAACTGTATATTTACCAAGTCTGCTAAAAGTTTTTGACGCGGATATACCTCACCCGACTTAAGCGTCAAAGCTAATTGTTCGTAAGTGGCCACATCCCCAAGTCCATAGATACAAGAGACCGATGAGATAATGATCACATCTTTTCGCGTCAGAAGATTAACCGTGGCCGCGTGACGAAATTTGGTAATTTCATCATTGATCGTCGCTTCTTTTTCGATAAAAGTATCGGTCTTCGCGATATACGCCTCTGGCTGATAGTAGTCATAATAAGACACAAAGTAACTCACCGCATTGTCCGGGAAAAACTGTTGAAACTCAGCACAAAGCTGTGCCGCTAAAGTTTTGTTATGCGCCAAAATCAACGTTGGCCGTTGCACCTGATTAATGATATTGGCCATCGTAAAAGTCTTCCCCGTTCCGGTTGCCCCCAGAAGCGTCTGATCTCGCAAGCCACTCTTCAGTCCTTTAACGAGTTTTTTGATCGCCTGGGGTTGATCTCCAGTTGGTTTATAGTCGGAAGCGAGTGTAAATAAATCAGCCATAAAAATAGTTGCTGTATGGTGCTTATTTTGAAAGATTTAGCAAGTTAAATCTACGCCTCCCCCGAACGCCCCAAATGCTGCCAATAGTCTATTTCCGGATCCCCATCGGGATTCGGTATCACCGGAAACTCAAGACGCTCGATACTTTGCTGCGCCTGCTTCAACTCCTGAATTAACTTCCCCCGATCTTCAGCTGAGACAACTAAATCACGCTGCCCAATCTTCCCACTTGGGTCTGGAGTTAAAAATTCAATCCCACAAGACTCAACTTCCCAATTCAGCCCCTTACTTTGTCTAACCAATAAGTCATAAAAAACGAGCTGTCTCCAGTAGTTTTCTCCTGGTTTTATACTTCGTGGTTTTCCTGATTTATAATCGACTATTTTTACATTTTTTTTCTCAGCATCCAAAAACACAACTTTATCCAGCGTCCCTTTTATTTTAATGCCTTCGATTTCAGGACTGTGTTTTCCCAAGTGAGTTTCCAGCTCAAAACCAAATGGATGCTCCGTCTCAAAGTGCACTAGTTTTTGGTCATAATACTGATCCAGTATTTCTCGACCGTGTTCCACAAAATCTGCAAAAGCTCGGGAATCTAAATTTTGCCCTCGAAGGGCTCTTTCAAACTCTGACAACAAAACCAACTTCTCAAAACCCCCTTGCTTGAAAAACTTCTCAAGCGCTTCATGAAGCGCCACCCCGAGTGATAATTGCGGCAGCGGTTTTCTTGGGAAACGATAGAGATACTGAAACAAAAACTTTCTCGGGCAGTCTAAGTACGTCTGCAATGCCGACGCTGACCACGTAAAATTATGAACTTTTGGCTCTAAAATAGATTTTTCTTCCAGTGAAAACTGCGCTTCATTTTTGGTGTAAAAAGTCGGAAGCAGTGAGTAGATATCTTCTTGAATTTCGTCTGAAACCTCAACTAGTTCTGCTGAAATCTCATGTAAAAACTGTGAAGGACTCTGTGCTCTCCCTGAGAAATCTGACTCACTGTAACTCAGAAATATTTTTGATTTAGCTCGAGTCAGCGCCACAAAAAACAAACGCCGCTCTTCGTCATTTGGGTCAAAGTCCTGAACGTTTAGCTGCGGTAAAGGTATCCCTCCAAAACTTCTTGGATTTCCCCATTTCTTATCTTCAAGTCCAGGGACGAACACCACTTCAAACTCAAGGCCTTTCGACTTATGAGCGGTCATGATTTGTATTGCTTTTTGATCCTTTGGTAGTGGGTCTGGCCTGATCGGAATACTCAGTTCTTCATGTAACTCTACCTTCTCCAGAATAGAGACGATATGCTCTTCATTTTGCTCCCCAATCCACTCAAGAAACTTACGGACATT
>CALIGR010000144.1 GCA_938021445.1 uncultured Candidatus Altimarinota bacterium | reverse complement strand
TTTGATAAAGCAGACTTAGGTAAACAGTGTGATTTTAAAAATATAAAAATCCCAGAAGAGGCTGAGCTAATAACCACTTGTTACAACGAGACTTCTACAGGGGTGATGATGGAAAATGCAGACGTAAATTTTTTACGTCAGAAACACCGAGAAAAATTACTAGCCGTTGATATTACTTCTTGCGCGGGGGCGGTCGATCTGGAGATAGAGAACGTGGACCTTTGGTATTTTTCAGTTCAGAAATGTTTTGGTTTGCCGGCCGGCTTGGGGATGCTCATTGTTTCCCCTCGGGCTTACGAGCGCTCGTTAAGTTTAGCTGAGTCGAGGGAAAATTTAGCGGGACAGTGGCAATGGGGGAAACTGGAAAAACCAATGGTTGAAAAAAACTTTCAGACGCCACAAACTCCAAATGTTTTAAATATTTATTTACTTGCAAAGCAAGTTGAGCGGTGGAATGAAAATGGAGGACTAGCTGAATTAATAAATCAGAGACGTAAAAAAGAAGAAATTTTAAATGAGTTTATAAGTGCTCATCCTAACTTTGATTTCTTTGTTAAAGATGAAGCTTCTCGGTCTAGCACGGTTTATACAATTCAAGCCTCAGAAGATAAGATTAAACAAGTACATGATCTATGTGCCCAGAATAATATTATCGTGGGTAAAGGCTACGGTAGTACTAAGTCTACGGTTTTTAGGATTGCTAATTTCCCGAGTGTTTCGGTAGATGAAATTGAAGAGCTGGTACATATTTTAGAATAAAAAAAGCCCTGATATTCAGGGCTCTTTAATGTGAATGTTATATTCAGTTTTTAGTCGTTTTGGAATGCAATGAGAAGTCTTATCACTGAAGTAAAAAGATTGAATATACTGAGGTAGAGTCCAAGGGCGGCCTCGATCTCACGCCCTTCTTCGTAGTGTTGGAGCTTTTGTATGTCATAAGCGATGAACGCCGAAAAAAGAACCACTCCTACACCCGAGATGACAAACTCCATAACAGAGTTAAACCAGAAAGCTTGAATGATAGAGGTTATAAAGAGGCCAATAAAAGCCATCATGAGGAATCCACCCCATCCAGAAAGGTCACGAGTAGTCGTCTTAGCGTAAACTCCAGCGGCTAGTCCGAGACAAGCGGTTATTCCGAGCGCTTTGGCGATAAGCATTTCGCCACCAGTAGCCATGGCATAACCCATAAGTGGGTAGAACATAAGTCCAGTAAGGTAAGCGAAAAGAGCGAAGATGATAATATTCATCGGTCGACTGGCGTTAGCCCACCATCGACCAGTAAGTGCGACACCAAGAACTAAGATGAAAATAGGCCAGCCAAACATGAAGCTTGGAAGTGGTAGCATTGGGGCGGTGTAAGCACCAACAGCCATAATAGCAAAAGCGAGGGCTACAAACGTCATGACTTTCATGGTGAAGTCTTGTGTGTGGTTGTAGATTTGTCCACTCGCGTTTGGGGGAAGTGAGTTTTGCATTCTAAATATTAGATTAATTAAGCCTCTTATTTATAGGATTTTAGAGTATTTATGTCAAAATTTTAGCAGTCTTTGTGCGTGACTGCTACCTTCTGCTTGATTTTCTTAGGTTAATTTTTAGATTAATGACGTTATTAATCATTTTTTAAATGTTCGCTTTGATTCAGAGAGTCACCCTTTTTGCCCTTGTTAATATTGGGGTCGTCATCATGTTGACTACAGTCTCCTCTCTTTTTGGGATTGCGCCTTATCTTTCTCAGTCAGGACTCAATCTCACCAGTTTGGCAGTTTTCGCGAGTGTAATCGGTTTTGTAGGCGCTTTCATTTCCCTCTTCATGTCCAAAAAATCTGCGAAATGGGGCATGAAGGTTCAAGTAGTTGATGGACAAGAGAGTCGGGAAGCCGCTTTTGTTTATCAAGTGGTTGAGCGTATTGCGGGGCAGCAAGGTATTGGGATGCCAGAAGTAGGGATCTACCCTTCGAAAGAAATAAACGCGTTTGCGACTGGGTGGAATAAAAACAACGCGCTCGTCGCTGTTTCTCAGGGTTTGCTCGATCAGATGGACAACGATGAGATAGAGGGGGTATTGGCTCATGAGATGGCTCATGTGGTAAATGGAGATATGGTTACGCTTACGTTAATTCAAGGAATCGTGAATACCTTTGTGGTTTTCTTTGCCCGAGTACTGGCTTATGCGGCTCAAGCGGCCTTAGCTAATCGGGGAAATTCAGATCAGGGTTATGGGGCGAATCATATGGGAGGTGGAATGTATTATCTGATTTCGATGATTTTAGAGTTTGCGTTTGGTTTTCTAGCCACGATGATTGTTTCTTGGTTTTCTCGGTGGCGAGAATACGGAGCGGACAGGGGGGGCGCTGAATTTTCAAGTCCAGCCAAGATGATCAAGGCGCTTGAATTTTTACAAAAAAACAAACAGATGATCGATACGAGACATCGTGGGTACGAATCATTGAAGATTTCTTATCCAGCGAGTATGATGACACTGTTCGCGACTCATCCCCCCCTTGAAGAGCGGATTGAAGCGCTGAAGAAAAACTTTGCTTAAAAATTCTTAAAACAAACTCTCATGTCTTTCTTAGATAACCTTGAATGGAGAAACGCTACTAAACTTTTTGACGATCAAAAAACGGTTTCTGATAACGACCTGGAAACTTTGAAAAACGCTATAAAAATGACACCAACGTCATTTGGTCTTGAGCCTTTTCACGTGAAAATTATTACAGATCAAGGTCTTAAAGATCAGATTCAAGCATTTAGCTGGAATCAACCACAAGTAGGAACGTGTTCTCATTTACTCGTTTTTTGTTACCGGAAAGATTATCAATCGAGAATAGAAGATTATTTTGAAATTGCTTCGGGTGGAAATGCAGAAGTAAAAGAAAAAATGAGTGGATACAGAGACATGATGGAAGGATTTTTGGGGAATACTTCACCGGAAGGAATTGAGACCTGGGCCAAAAAACAAGCCTACCTGGCTCTTGGTTTTGCGATGGCGGCATGTGCGGAGATGAAAGTAGACAGTTGCCCGATGGAAGGATGTGACTTTAAAAAACTAGATGAGTTACTCAGTATGCCGGACCATATGAATTCAGTCGTGATGTTGCCTATCGGTTACAGAGCGGATGAACCAAGTCATGGCAAGGTGAGATATCCAGAAAGTGATTTATTTTCGTAGATTCAGAACCAGGATTATGAAGATTAATTAGATAGATCAGGATTGATCCAGTCTAAATGAAATCTGTTTAATTTTTATAATCTTCTGAATCCTGGTTCGGGTACTAGGGTTTTGACAAGTTCTGTGAATTTTATAAGTTTTATCCGCTTTTTATACGATCCCGTAGTTTAATGGAAGAACACCGGTTTGCGGAACCGGCGATCCAAGTTCGATCCTTGGCGGGATCACCAACTATTTTTGAAAAAGAATGAGAAAAAAGTTCACCCTTCAGCAGTTTTTTTACATCCTCGCAACTTTGACGCTGGTGATTTTTATATTGGCGGCAGGACGGGCATTTTTGATCCCGCTTTTACTTGCCATCGTTCTGACTTATTTACTGATTAGTTTACAGGCATTGTTTGATTACTTACTACGTCGATTTAATCCGCCTCGTTTCGTTTCTTTTACGCTTGGGATTATTACGTGCGTGGTGATTTTGTTTATGATCTGGAGTATTATCTCGGTAAATATTGATTCTCTTGGGCAAAAAACTCCAGCCTATCAGAATAAGTTAATCTTGATCACTGAGTCACTTCTTCAAAAATACCGCCCAGAGTCAGCCGGCCAGGCCGGTGCTTTTCTGAGAGAAAACATCTTTGGGACTATTAATATTAGCCAATTTGCCGGCGATCTTGCACGAACATTTGGCAGCCTGCTTGGGCAGATGGGGCTCGTGATTGTTTACACGGTTTTCATGCTCATTGAACATAAAAACTTCTACAAAAAACTGAGACGACTAGTTAGAAATAAAACTGAGTACTCGAGACTGCAGAGTGTTTTTAGTAATATCACCAAAGATCTTAATACTTATTTTAAAATTAAAGCGGTTGCGAGTGTCGTAACGGGGCTACTTTCTTATATATTGATGTTGGCTTTTGGTCTAGACTTTGCCGCCTTTTGGGCTTTGCTTGTATTTCTGCTGAATTTTGTCCCAACGGTGGGCTCCCTCATCGCAACGACATTCCCAATTTTGATGGCTTTGGTCCAGTTTGATGGAGGGATTTTGTTTATTATTTTCAGTTTTCTGCTGATATCGATTCAAATCTTGATCGGCACTTTCTTGGAACCCAGATATCAAGGAAGTGTACTCAATATTAGTCCTCTAGTGATCGTATTGTCTTTGATTTTTTGGGCGAGTATGTGGGGGCCTGTTGGCGCGCTCCTGAGTATACCCATCATGGCAACTCTAAATATCGTCTGCTCAAAATTTGAGTCGACGCAATGGGTTTCCGCATTGATGTCTGCCGATGGAAAAGGAAAAGGAAACTTTAAGTCGAAGTTGAAGCTGAAGTGGAAGCCGAAGATTAAGCTGTGATTTTCGCCCACTTTCGTTTCCCGACTTTTAGAACTTGAGTTTCACTTGAGATTTGGACGGTCGTTTTTGGATCTGTAATTTTTTGACGATTGCTTTCTGAGCCAAACTCCACACCACCTTGTTCTACGACTCTTCGGGCTTCTCCATTTGAGCTGGCAAAGTGGCAGATTTTAGTGATAAGATCTAAGATCCCTATTTTACTTTCACCTACATTGAATGTTGGCATTTCGTCAGGAACTTCTTTTTTGACGAACTTTTGCTCAAAGTCGTGGAGTGCTGACTGCGCGGAAGCCTCATCATGCAGCCAAGTTACAATATGCTGTCCGAGTTGAACTTTAGCGTCTCGTGGACTTTGGCTGATTAAAGTTTTGGCCTCGTCTAGATCTATTTCAGTGAAGATCTCAAAATAGGTCATCATCTCGTCGTCTTTCATGCTCATGATTTTTCCAAACATCTCGTTTGGCGCTTCATCAAGCGCAATATAGTTACCGTAAGACTTACTCATTTTTCGACCATCGGTTCCATTGATGATGGGAACGGAAAGCACCCACTTTTCTTTATCCTTGTACTGACGAAGCAGTGTACGTCCCATGAGCATATTGAATGTCTGATCGGTTCCCCCGAGCTCTAGATCAACCTCCATTGCAACAGAATCATATCCTTGTAGTAGTGGGTAGATGATCTCATGACCGTGGATAGGTTTGCCGGCTTTTAATCGCTCTTGAAACATATCTCGTTCCATCAATTGTTGGACCGTGACGTTGGCCATAAGTTTTACCATGTCGGCGTAAGAGAGCGCATCGAGCCAGTCGCCGTTGTAAACAATCGTAATCTTATCAAAGTCCAAAACTTTCGCGGCTTGCTTTTTCCAGTCTTGAAAATTTTGCTTTATCGCTTCATCAGTCAGCATTGGCCGAGTGCTGTCTTTCCCAGTCGGATCTCCAATTCGAACGGTCCCGTTTCCAATGAGCAGTATCACGTCGTGCCCGAGGTCCGCAAATTGTTGTAACTTTCTTAGTCCTACGGCATGACCAAGCGTTAGATGTGAGCCAGTTGGATCAATCCCTAGATAGAGCTTTAGTTTTCGCTCAGACATGAGTTTCTCGATCGTTTCAGCCTTGGGGAGGACTTCAGCAACCCCTCGGCTTAAGACTTCTCGGGCTGTCAGTTGTGTGGAGGACATTCTTTAATTACAATTATGCGGATATTTGACTCGATAATATTCAAAACCAACTCATTTAAAACACAAAAAAATGCACTTTGTGCGGGAAGCCTTTAAAGAAGTTAACTTGCGAGCTCCGGGGAGAGAGGTTACTTTTTGGGTCATACTTGGGTTGCTTTTGATCTATCCTGCTTGGTGGTTGGATAATTTGGTCTGGTCTTTTTTGCTTCCACTTCAGACACCAGTACTCAATGAAACGATTACGCTCCTGACTGAGAATATTATCTATTATGTATTGGTGGCTTTCTTTTTTGTGATGTGTTTTCGGGTATGGAAAAATGAAAACCATATGAGTAAGTTGGTCCCTGCTTTTTTTGCGGTGGTCACGACTGGGATCGTTGCGTTTGTTCTTAAGTCTTTTTTTGGGGTGGATCGTCCGTTTAAGGCACTCCTTCTCGAACCACTCGTTGAGGCTGGGTCTTATGCCTTCCCCTCGGCTCATACGGCGGTGGCTTTCGCGTTACTGATTCCTTTTTGGCGGATTTCAAAGATACTCGGAATTCTTTGGTTTGTCTTTGCCGTTTTGACTGGAGTGGCTCGGGTGTACGAGCTCGTGCATTATCCTTCGGATATTGTTGGTGGTTTGGTTTTAGGTGGTGTTATTGGAGCGGTTTTTTCACACAATGAAGTCAAAAAGCTCATTATGCTTCTCTGGAAGGAGCTTGAGTTTAGACGGCAGAGTTTCCACTTTTGTATTGGGTTTGTGATTGTCTTTGCGCACTGGGCTGGGTTTTTAAGTCTAACGCTTATTGGTATGGCTTTGGTTATTGGGTTACTGGTGTCTTTTATCTCACAGTATCGTTATATCCCGATTGTGAGTGATATCTTGAAGCTGGTAGATCGCCCGAGAGATGATGGATTTCCTGGGCGTGGTGCTTTTTATTATGCACTGGGAGTGTTTTTAACGTTTTTACTCTTTAATGGTGAGAATCTCCCTATTGCTTATGCGGCCATCTTGATACTTGCGGTGGGAGACAGTCTGAATCACCTTTTTACCAATGGCATACAAGTTATAAAACTGCCTTGGAACCGTCGAAAAAATATATGGGGAATTGTGGTGGGGGTTTTATGTGGAACTTATGCCGCTCATTTCTTTGTGGGTTTAATTCCCGCGTTTATTGCCTCGAGTATTGCGATATTCCTCGAGACGATTCCTTGGCGAGTCGGGAAGGTCTATATTGATGACAATATATTAGTCCCGCTCGTAAGTGGGGGACTCTTGTGGTTGATGATTTGATTTTGCGGCTAAAACCTCTTGACAGTACTCAAAGCGTCTATATATTCGCCCGGCTCTTTTTAGAAAAACCTTAATGGCAGCAACAAAGAAAACGACTAAGAAAGATGAGCCGAAGGCGGCAAAAGTACGAATTGTAGTTCGATCATTTGATTACACAATCATTGACGAAGCGGCTCGTGTCATCGTAGAAGCCGCTGAGCGAAATGGCTCACTGGTTTCTGGACCGATACCTCTACCAACTCGTATTAAGCGGTATACGGTAAATAGATCTTTCTTTGTTAACAAAGACGCTCGTGATCAATACGAAATGCGAACGCACAAAAGATTGATTGATATTAAGGAGCCTACACCAAAGACAATTGAGTCTTTACAAAATCTTGGACTTCCTGGTGGAGTCGACGTGGAGATCAAAATGATGTAGGTATCACTAAAAAACAGATCTCAGGAATTTGGATCTCGAAGTTGAATTATCAACCTCTCAGTAAAATCCAATGTTTCAGGAATAATCACTATTTAGATCTAACTAAACATGAAAGGAATTTTAGCTCGAAAACTTGGGATGACTCGTGTCATCTGTCCAGAGACTGGTAAAATGACACCAGTGACTGTTTTAGAAGCTCCAGAAAATGAGGTGCTTCAGGTTAAAACAGCTGAAAAGGATGGATATGATTCAGCCGTTATTGGTGCGTTTGAGCGAAAGAATTTTGGAAAAAATCCAAATAAGAAATTTAAATACATTAAAGAAGTAAACACTGAGGGGGTTGAGAAGGGTGGAAAAGTAAAAGTGGGAGATCTCGAAGGGATTGAATTTGTAAAAATTACTGGAACTTCGAAAGGTCGAGGTTTTTCTGGAGTCATTAAACGACATAATTTTAGTCGAGGACCTGAAACACATGGTTCTCATCATCATAGAGAGCCGGGATCGGTTGGTACTTGTGCCAAGCCAGCCCGGATGCTCAAAGGTAAGAAACTACCAGGTCGATACGGAGCGGATAAAACAACGCTTCGAAAAGTTCGAGTCATGCAAATAGATGCTGACAAAAACCTTATTGCACTTAAAGGAGCTGTGCCAGGGGCCAAAAATAGTTTTGTTTTTATTCGTGAAGCCTAATGAAGATTGATATTTATACCGCTAGCGGAGCTAAAAAAGGATCAGCAGATCTGAACAAAAGTTTGTTTGCTGCCCCGGTGAATGAAGACCTCATGCACCGAGCCGTTGTCATGCGACTGGCTAATGCTCGTCGAGCCATTGCACACACGAAAACTCGTGGAGAAGTGGCGTACTCTACTCGTAAGATCTTTAAGCAAAAAGGAACGGGTAATGCGCGACGAGGAGCAAGATCAACCAATCTCCTTCGAGGTGGTGGAGTTACTCATGGGCCACGAAACGTGGCCAACTACACTAAAATGATGCCGAAGAAAGAAAGACGAGCGGCGCTCTTCTCAGCGCTTAGTTCGCAAGCTAAAGACAGTAATATTTTCGGTCTAGAATCTTACGCTGTCGAAGTGCCAAAGACGAAAGACTTTTCAGCGCTTCTTGGAAAGCTTCCAGAAGGAAAGAAATATCTTTTCGTTATTCCAGAAAAAAACGAAGGGTTGGAGCGATCGGCTCGAAATATACCAGGAGTAAGTACAATTCTGGCTTCTTATCTAAACCCGTTTGATATTTTGAAAGCCGACAAAATTTGTTTTGTCGCTGATGCTTTAGATAAAACGGAGAAAACTTTTTTAACTGCTAAATAATGTCTGTGCCTGTATCGTCTGTGATCATCGAACCAATCGTAACGGAAAAAACGGTTGCTCAAGCTGGTAAATATACCTTCCGTGTCCATGTTGACGCGACGAAGCAAGATATGAAAGGAGCGGTGAAAGAATTCTACGGAGTGGAAGTTGATAATATCAACGTTATCCCAGTTCGTGAAAAAACAAGAATGCTTGGACGGGGTAAAACGATGACCAAGCGACGGACTGGTAAAAAAATGACGATTACTCTCAAGGGAGATGAAACCCTTAACTATAACGACCTAAAGTAAACCATGGGAATCAAACAACTGAAACCAATGACGAATGGGCAGCGAGATACTAGTTATCTCGACAATGTTCAATTGACCGCTAAAAAACCAAGTGTTAAGCGATTGCTTAAAGGTGTGAAAAAAAATGCCGGTCGATCAAACGGAACGATCACGATCCGCCATAGAGGTGGAGGATCTCGACGATTTTACCGACCAGTGGATTTTGCTGGAACCGAAAAACTAGGAGTTCCAGGAACGATTAAAGATATTGAATATGATCCAAATCGTAATGCGAATATCGCACTTGTCTTCTTCAAAGATGGAGACAAAAGATACCAACTCGCTCATAAAGAAGCGGCGGTTGGAGATGCGGTAATTACAGACGTGAAAGCTAAAATTATTGCGGGAAACCGAATGCAGTTAAAAAGCATTCCTGTTGGATACCAAATTTATAATGTTGAGATTACTCCAAATAAGGGCGGACAAGTCGTCCGATCAGCTGGTCAGTACGCAACGCTTGTTTCCCTTGATGGAGACAAGGCCCAAGTACAGTTACCTTCTGGTGAGATTCGATATGTAGACAAAACAAACTACGCTACGATCGGGATTGTTTCAAATGAAGAATTTACACAACAACGAATTGGGAAAGCCGGACGAAAACGACTTATGGGGCGACGACCTCAAGTAAGAGGGAAAGCGATGAATCCATGCGACCATCCACATGGAGGGGGTGAAGGAGGATCGCCTATTGGGATGAAATATCCTAAAACACCTTGGGGAGCTCACGCTCTTGGGGTTAAAACACGAAAGAATAATAAAGATAACTCTCATATCGTTGTCAGTCGACATCGCGCGAAAAAACGATAATTAAATTCTCCGGAACCAATACTATCGGTTCCCTACTAAACTAAATTAAATCATGACTAGATCGGCTAAAAAAGGTCCATACATTAACACTCGACTCCTTCGTCGGGTTAAAAGCCTCAACGATACTGGGGACAAGAAAGTTCTCAAAACTTGGGACAGAGCTTGTCAGATCCCACCGGAGTTCATCGGTCATACGATTGGTGTGCACAACGGAAAGGAACATGTTCCAGTATTCTGTACGGAGTTAATGGTTGGACACCGACTTGGAGAGTTTGCTCCAACTAGAAGATTTCGATCACATGGTGGTAAGTTGGCTAAATAATTTGAGAAACAATGAAAGCACATCTAAGACGCGTCCGAGTTTCACCTAAGAAGGCTAATGTAGTAGCTGGATTGGTCCGAGGGAAATCAGTATCAGAAGCCCTTGATACGCTTAAGTTTACACCTAAGAAATCAGCTAAGATCCTCTACAAAGTGGTTCACTCTGCTTCTCAAAATGCCGTAAACAATGACGGTAAAAAGTTGGAAGATTTAAAAATCAAATCGCTGATTATCAATAAAGGACCTTTCTACAAAAGATTCCTTCCTTCGGCTCGAGGACGAGCGCTACCCCTTAATAAACCAACCGCTCACATTAGTGTTGAGCTTGACTAGTATTTTAAAAACCAATGGGAAAAAAAGTTTCACCGGTTTCACTCAGAATAGGTATCACTCGAACGTGGCCATCAAAATGGTACGCCAAGAGAGGTTTCAAAGAAAAATTTCTACAGGATGTTGAAATCCGAGAATATCTTCGAGAGCGATGCAAAGCTGCAGGCGTTTCGAATATCGAGATTGTCCGAAGTAGTGCCAGTATTTCTGTTTCGATTCACGCGGCTAAGCCAGGAGTAATTGTTGGACGAGGTGGTGAAGAAATTTCTAAACTACAAAAAACACTCAGCCATAAATTTAACGGAACTTTTGATGTAAACGTTCAAGAGATAAGAAAGCCAGATGCAGACGCGAAACTTATCGCGGATAACATCGCTGATCAAATCACGCGACGTTTCCCATACCGACGAGTGGTTAAGATGGCTGTTGAGAAAGCACGAGAATCAGGCGTAAAAGGAATTAAAGTTATTGTTGCTGGTCGTTTGAACGGAGTAGATATCGCTCGTTCTGAGACTTACAATCATGGTACGGTTCCACTTCATACGCTTCGAGCGAATATTGATTACGGTACGGCAGAGTCTCCGACTATGTACGGACAGATTGGGATTAAAGTCTGGATCTACCACGGTTTGGTCTTCAAGAATAAAAGTCTCAATGAGTAATTGACAAGCCTTTGAGTCAGACTAAAATTGTCCGGCTCTTTGTTATGAAATTCTTTAAGGTTAATTCGGGAGCTATAGTGATTTTTTTGTTTTGCTGGTTACCTGCCTGCCGGCAGGCAGGGAGCGCCTCTCTGATAAGCTATTATGGACAATAATCTTTATGTTGTTTATTTACTCGGGATGAGTGATGGAGGAAAATATATTGGGATGAGTTCAAATATAGAACAAAGAGTCAAAGATCATAAAAGAGGTGGAACTAAGACAACAAGAGGAAGAGAAATTGTTTCAGTAAAGATCCTTGAAGAATGCGATGGAAGGCAAGAAGCTAGACTTAGGGAGAAATACTGGAAGTCTGGCATTGGAAGAGAAAGAATTGCCCAAATGGTTGGGTAAGTCCGTAATAACGGGCGCGTAGCTCAGCTGGTTAGAGCGCCTCTCTGATAAGGAGGAGGTCCCAAGTTCAAGTCTTGGCGTGCCCACCATTTATGCCCTTTGGGCTTTCGTATTTTTGGCTCGGTAGCTTACACCGTCGCTCCGCTATGGTGCACAGGCAGCTGATCCAAACACAATAATTTTACGGCTCGGTAGCTCAGCTGGTTAGAGCGTCGGATTCATAACCCGGAGGTCGGCAGTTCAAGTCTGCCTCGAGCCACCATTCATCTTTTTTTGCGATATTTTGTTTTTTTGAGGTGCCTAAATACTCTTTCTTTATGCAACAAATAGAATGTGTATTTTGTGGTCTAACGACCGATAGGGCAAAAGAGCATGTTTGGCCTTTATGGCTTCAAAACTTAGTGGGTGCCGGTGAATATAGAGGTATTCACTTATCTTCTTGTTTGTTTCCGTTAAGTGAAAGAGCTCATTCGATGAGTGTTCTAGTTTTTGGTAAAGTGTGTACAGGGTGTAACAATGGTTGGATGAGTCAATTAGAGAATGATTTTAAGAAGATTTTCATTCAAATCAGAGTGGATTATAAAAAAATAGAATCACTAAATAAAGAGGAGAGAAAGGTTATTTGTGATTGGTCTTTTAAGACAATAACAATGATGAATTACGCTACAAACTACAGGCAAATAGTGCCATTAGAACATCCACGGAATTGGTGTTTTTTTAAACAAATCCCAAAAGACGTTAAGATTGATATTTCATACATTCATGAATTTCAAGACCTTAATTGTGTACAGACAAATATTAGTAAGGCTCTCTTTCATCAAGGTGATTTAGATTTTAGATTTAAGAATAAATCTTATATCATAGCATTGCAAATCGAGAATCTTGGGATCAAAGTTAGTTATTATGAAGATGCCAAAAAGAAAAATTTTCTAATTGGGAATATTGGCAATAAGTTTGTCAGAATATGGCCTTATAAAAAAAACGGGGAATTCAGTATTCGTGTTGGTTATGAAAATATAAAGAGCATGACTCAGGATACTATTTTATGTGTTCGGACTTAGGGAAAAAAGTTCTTTAAGCTTTTTTCGCCAAAACCACATAATTTCTCGTTCCAAACTTCTCATGTGTCTCAATGGTGAAGCCGTGTTTTTTGAGTAGTTTTTTTAGATCTCTATCGGAGACGGAGCGGTAGATTCTCTCGTGTTGTTCTTCTCCGAAAGGAATGATCCAGTTTTTACTAAACACTCTTCCAGCCCAGAAATTTTTCCAGAAATATTTCTGAGGGAGTATCCAGGTGGTGAGAAATATTTTCCCACCGGGTTTTAGGATTCGATTACATTCTTCTAGAAATATCTTTTGTTGTTTCTTTTCGGTCAGGTGATGAAAGGCCGCGATGGAGATAACCCAGTCAAAGTTTTCAGCTCCAAATGGTAGAGGCACTCCAAAGTCACCTCGGAAGAAATGATCTTTTGGGAAATCGTCACGAGCGGTACTCAGGAGCTCTTGCGAGAGGTCGAAACCAAAATAATCTCCGTGCCGGACTCTTTCTGGAGCAATGAAATTCCTGAGCCGTCCACTCCCACAACCAAGATCTAAGACCTTTTGGTGTTTTTGTATTTGAGGGATAAATAGATCAAACTCTGGCCAGTATCGTTTGTCACGAGTCTGAGCAAATTTCTCGGCGAAGGGATCGTAGTTTGTCATGTTTGTTTGATATTTGTGACGTTGCTATATAGGACAGGATACGATTCGGTCCTTACTTACCGGCGACAGGCTTTGTGGCGTTTTCCGAGTTCAGCCTCTAGATCGTCGTAGATCTTTTCACTGATAAGTCCTTTTTCATAAAACTCTTTCTCGATCATTTTTTCTTTATTGAGACAAGATCGCTCAGCCATAGTGGTCCGATGGGGTTCCGTGATATGATCGAATTTCTTTTCGAGCGTAGCCATTTTTTTCTCTGCTCCATGGTTCCATTCTTTGTAACGCTTTATGAGTTTTTTTATGATGGGAGATTTTTTAAAGATAGGGTGGTTATCTTTTAAGTGCTCAAAATCCTGGACGACTTTCCAGCTAGCGATACGCCGAGCTCGATAATGCTGAAGTCGGCTGATAACACTACGCTCGTGGTAGTGATTATTTATTTTTTGAGCCCAGGCGTTAAAGCCTAAAGTTTCAAGCCAGTTTGTGTAAAAGTTTTGGTGATGTATTTCGGGAGCGTATTTGTGATTAGGGGTTCTTTCATCTGGAAGCGTGTCTCGCTTGAGTCGGTCTTTTTGTCTCCAGACACTTTCTTTTAGAGTACTAAATCGTTCTTCGGATATTTCCTCAAGAGCAAATAGTTTTTGATAGGTTTTGAGCTCTATTCCAAGGGCGTAACTAGAGAGGATTTTTTCTAGTTCCCGTTCATCATTGTGTAATTTTTTTTGAATTTGGTTAATAGCTTCCATCACATCATCACGCTCTTGTTTGTATTTTTGCTTAAGCTTGGAGTGTGTAGTTTTTGAAATATATTTTTTGCTCACAAGACGATCTAGATAATCACTAATTTCCTCATTGATCAGGAGCTTGGCTTCTTGTCGTTGAAATTTCTCAACTCGAGAGAACGTGATGATCTCCAGTTTTTTGAGCCAGAAAGTCATCGTGGTGCCATTGAGGATGAAGCTCGTTAGGATAACCCCAGCGGTCATGGCTTGAAGCAGTTCAGCATAAGGGAAACTCTGAGGTATTAGCAGTACGGCCGCAGCGGCTAATGCGCCACGGATCCCGCCCCATTGGGTAATAAATTGCTCCTGGACGGTGATTTTTTTTTCAGCTGGAAGCCATAAATTATTAAGCCCAAGAACTCCAAAGACTGCGAGTGGCCTGGCAATGAAAAGGGTCACTACGATAGCGGCTATAACGGAGGGCCAGAATTTGTAAAAATTTATATCGCCGATCTTGAGACCGAGCAGTAAAAAAACTAAAGCGTTTGAAATAAAGCCTAAGAAACTCCAGATCTCACCAAATGAGTGATGAGCTGATTGTTTGAATTTTTGTTTCCCAAGATTTCCGACAATTAGGCCTGCCATCATAGTGGCAAGAATTCCTGAAGCGTGGAAAAGTCCTTCGGAAAGTAAAAAAGTGATATGAGCGAGGACGAGGCTAAGCGTCAACTGGACGCCTTTATTGTCTGCCTGAGCGATGGCATGTGTGAAAAACAATCCAAGAACGCCTCCAATTAATAACCCCGTAATTATAGACTGAAATAGATGAATGGCTTCAACGGCCAAAACGCCACCGTTGATCATCATCGCGGCGCCTCCAATCCCCGCGATCTTGGCGAAAAATTGGAAAAGAATAAGGGCCGTTCCATCATTGACCAGGCTTTCTCCATCGACTAGTGTCTCGAGTCGTTTTGGGGTTTTTAGCTCTTTGAATATAGCGAGTACTGCTACAGGATCGGTAGCGGAAATAAGGGCTCCAAAAAGAAAACTCACGGCCCATGGTAGATCGAGAAGGAAGTGGAGCATGGTAGCTACGATGGTCATTGAGACCAGTA
>CALIGR010000143.1 GCA_938021445.1 uncultured Candidatus Altimarinota bacterium | reverse complement strand
AAATGGTTTCATGATGATAGCGTAGATTCCAATGCCTATAAAGTAAAAAATTCCGAGCAGGATACTTTGATTCAGCTCTCCAAACCAGTCAGCAAAACGCATCCATCCAGATTTTATCGAGGCATAAAAGGATTTAAGTAGATCCATGATTTAAAACGTATTAAGCGCTGTTTGTACTCGTGCTATGGTTTGATCTTTTCCCAGAACTGATCCAATCTCAAACGGGCCAGCGGATTTTTCTCGTCCAGAAAGACTCGTTCTAAAGGGCCAGAGAAACTGACCGTTTTTAAGTTCGAGTTCTCCAATCTTCTTAACCGAAACTTCTTTGAGTATTTCAGGCGTGAAATCAGATTCATCAAGACTTGTAAGTAGTTCTAATATCTCAGTTAAGACTTTTTGTGAGAGTTCTTTGTCGACTTTCATTTTTTCATTAAACACTAACTCGTTAGTGACTTCTGGAGCTTGGAAAAAATAAAACATTTCTTCGTGAAACTCAGAAAAAGTTTTAGATTTTTGTTTTATAATTCTTAAGACTGATTTTAGTTTTTCAGGCTCGACGTTACTATAGATTTCATACTGATCTGGAGCATAGTCTTTGGCCCATTCTAGAAATTTTAGGCTTACTACTTCGTCAGAAATTTTTAGTAACCATTGCTGGTTATACCACTTCATTTTTTCAAAATCGTACTGGGCTGAGGCTTTATTGACCTGAGTAAAATCAAATCGTTCAACGAGTTGCTCAAGTGTGAAAATTTCTTCAGTCGTTTTTGGGTTCCAGCCGAGGAAAGCGAGCCCGTTTATGACGGATTCGGGTATGAAACCTTGTTCTCTAAAATCTCGTATCAAGACAGCGACTCCTGGTTCCACTCGGCGCTTAGAAAGCTTTCGTTTTTGTGAATCTAATACCAGCGGGATGTGTGCATAGACTGGTGGTTTTATATCTAAGGCTTCCCAAAGGATGAGTTGTTTTGGCGTATTGGCGACGTGGTCTTCTCCGCGGATGATATGTGAAATATTTTGGGCATCGTCATCAAAGACATTAGCGAGTAAGTAGAGAACAGAACCATCAGTTCGAGCGACGGCAAAGTCGCCGATGGTCTCTGAGTTGGTTTTGACTTCGCCTCTTACTAAGTCGGTGAAGACGTAGTCTTTTTGGCGAGGCGTTCGAATCCGCCAGGTATAGCTTTCTCCAGACTTTATTTTAGCTTCTAGTTCTTCTTTTGATGTGTCACGGTAGGGCGACCAGAAAACAAAGTTTTTTTTGTTCTTTTGAGCGGTCTCTCGCTGTATTTCAATTTCATCGGGAGTCACAAAGCACGGGAAGACTGTCCCATCCTGCCACATGTTTTCTAGTTTTTGAGTGTGCTCACCGAGGCTGTCGGTTTGACGTATAAATAGATCAGCGGTTTGTTCGAAATCAAATCCCAGCCAGCAAAGTCCTTCTAAAATCTCTTCTTCAAATTCAGTTTTTGATCGGACTTTATCGGTGTCCTCCCAGCGGAAGATGATTTTCCCTTTTTCGTGTGTTGAGAATAAATAGTTAAAGAGCACCGTTCGGGCGGTCCCTAAGTGTAAAAATCCAGTAGGCGAAGGCGGCATGCGCACAATAGTATCGTTCATAGGTAATTTTTTGAGTTTTATTGTCTTATGTCTCCATAGACCCTGGAAGAGACGGCTGTCTGAAAATTAATACTGGGGGCATTGCTGCCATCGAAACCGTATTCACTCGGGCGATTCAGTTCCGTGGAAAGGGTAATGAATACCATTGGGTGGACTTGAGCTTCGTCAATCCGAAAAGCGAGATAGGTGTCCCGGTTTGGGTAGGCCTTAAAGAGAAGACTGTTTACCTGTATAGCTTTGGGGGAAATGGAGGTAAACTCGTGTGCTTTTAGACAGTAGTCTTCATCAGCGAGTTGGTCCGAATTTGCCAGAACAGGAAATCTATCAGGAACTCCAACGCCGTCATAATCTAGCTCAAGGTAGCACCCACTGTCGAAAACAACATCGACATCATTTTCTCCAGTGCCACTGTCATTGGTGTCACCATCACCGTTTCCGTCAAAAGGCCCCCAGATGTCGGCTACACCATCGTTGTCGGTATCCGCTGCATATTGCTTTTGGAGGATCGCTCGTCCAATTTGGCTACTTGGATCGCTAATACCAGGCTCCTCAGCGTGGACTTCAGCTACCGGTAGTGCTGTGGTATCAACTCCGACCCTAAGGGCATGCCGCACATTGCGTTGTGAGTTGATTAGGTAGAGAGTTCTTAGGGGAAAGTCATCGCTGTCGTTCCAGGCTTGAGTGCATTCGTCGTTGGCTCCATTGGCTTTTCGACCTCCAAGATTTCTATCTTGATTGCCGTCATTATCAGTATCCCAGTAGTAAATCGTACTGTAGCCAATATTCTGTCTGTTTGAAGCGTTGTTTGTGCTACTTGTTCCGGTTGGGAGCTCACTTGCGGGCGGCATTTGATCACTGTCGAAGCTTGTGCAGCCTGTTTGCGGTGGCCCATAATTCACAAACATGCGATCGTAATCGAGTGTATTGTTACGAATTATTTGAGCGGTTCGCTCCATCAAAAATCGACTTTCAGAGTAAAAATCATGAGAAAAAAGAACTTGTTTTTGGCTAAAATAAATAGAGCTCAAAACGCCTAAAGCCGAAGTCATAACGATGGCCGCGATTCCGAGCGCGACTAAGATTTCTATCAAAGAGAACGCTGCGTTTTTTTTAGTATTCATCTCGATCTAAAAAATCATATAAATAAGTCTGAAGTATGAGTTTTCGTGGAATGCTGTCTTCGAGCCAGTGAACGGTTGAGATCACATTAATCCGGGACTGGTTACAGCCACTGTCATTGCTGTCATTGGATTCACAAAAACTTGGCTCATCGGCCGTACTCCCATCGTTGTCCTCGTAGGGGTTTTCAATTCGTATTTTGATCTGGCGATAAAATGGAGAGGCGACCTCATTACTGTTATCTAGGTCATTGTGGGTGTATCGTTCTGTGTCAGGATCCCAGTATAATCGATAACTAGGCCAGAAGGAAGGCCCCATTGTGAGATCGACGTCTCCTTGTGTTATACTGTTGTTGGTACAGTTTCCATTTTCGTTTGTTTGACACATGAAATATCGGTTTTTATCTGGTTCAAAATCAATAATCATTGAAGAAAAAGGATTGGCCCCAGAAAAAGTTGCGGCATCATCGAAAGTTTTTAGGGATCCGGTGTCACAATCAACATCTTTTGTGTCCCAGCAGAGCCATTTATTTCGTCGATCTCCTGAGTATTTAAGCCAGTTAGTATCACGGATATTTCGGACACCCTCGAGGCCTTCACGAGCAATATTAAGCGCGATAACTCGGTTTTTAACGTTGACGTTTGTTGAAATGGCTCGGTTTAAAATAGAGAATGCCGCGATTAAAATCGAAGATAAAAGAACTACAGCGACCAAGACTTCAAGTATCGTCTCACCAGTGTGGCGAGTTTTTATTTTGTTTAAAAATTTTTCTTGAAGTTTCATGTTTAGCTTATAAATCATCAGTGCAGTCCCAGTCTTTTTCGCTCATTTCCAGATAACTTCCGATGGTGTTCATACAGATACTGGCTTGTTCGTCAGGATTGTCTTTCATTTCAAACTCAAACTCTAATTCCTCGCTGATTAAGTCTTCGGTGCTGGCTCCAACATCAACGTAGTAAGTTCGAGCTTGAGCGGACCCCGAAACGAAACCGATGGAAACCCTTTCATTTACACTATCGGCTAAATTGGCCCCAGATATAGGTTGTGTGATGTTTAGATTTTTTAAATTGGTCCATTCAAGCTGTGTAAATCCACTCCCAAGAAGGCTACCTCCTAGTGGTTTGCAGCGTAGACTGTATTGAATTTTCGGCGTACCCGCGGTTGTGGTGATCCTAGTCTCCCAGTGCTCAGACTCAGATCCATCACTGCATTTTTTACTGACTAGGGCGTTATTACGAGCGTCAGCAATAGCGTCATAGATTTCTTGCACCTCGGCTCGGTAGTTTTGTTGTTGCTGAAAGAAGCCGTAGTTTGGAACACTGATAGTAAAAATGATCGCCAGAATTCCAATGGCTACTAACAACTCGATCAAAGAGAATCCACACCTTTTCATACGACTTAAGGATACTCTTTTATTGTCGACTGAGAAAACTTTTCTAGAATTGCGCTGATATAGATCCAGAAACCATGAATATACGTAACTTTTGCATCATCCGCCTTCGCCAAGGCTTCGGCGGACAAGTAGCCCCTATAAAACATGACTGATAAAATACGAAATTTTTGTATCATAGCGCATATTGATCACGGGAAGTCGACGCTGGCCGATCGTTTTTTGGAAATAACGGGAACGCTGGAGAAGCGAGATATGAAAAATCAGCAAATGCTCGATACGATGGCTCTCGAACAAGAGCGTGGGATTACAATCAAATTGCAGCCAGTTCGTATGAGCTGGAATAACCACCAGTTAAACTTGATTGATACCCCGGGACATGTGGACTTTAGTTATGAAGTATCTCGTAGCTTGGCTGCCTGTGAAGGAGCGGTCTTGGTCGTGGATGCTACACAAGGAATTGAAGCTCAAACACTCGCCAATGTGTTTTTAGCGATGGAGCATGGTCTGACGATTATTCCGGTTTTAAATAAAATTGATCTACCCGCCGCAGAACCAGAAAAAAGAGCGGAAGAAATCGAAAAAGTATTGGGATTTCCGGCTGAAGATATTTTAACTGTTTCTGGGAAAGATGGGACGAATGTAGATAAGCTGCTTGATAGGATTATCGAAAAAATCCCAGGACCAGACAACAATCAAGTTTTTGGATATGAAGAAGTTTTTTCAGATAAAAGTGAGACAAAAGCCCTCGTTTTTGATTCTACCTTTGATCCTTATCGAGGGGTGGTAAGTTCAGTGAGAGTCTTTCAGGGAGAGATAAAAAAAGGAGATAAACTTTCGCTCTTGAGAACCGAACGGACGATCGAGGCTAACGAGGTTGGTTTTTTGAATCCTAAATACTCTCCGATGCCGAGCCTGAAGTGTGGAGAAGTTGGATATTTGGTTACGGGACTCAAAAATGTGGTTGATGCCCGAGTAGGAGAGACGGTCTACAAAGGGAGCACTCCAAAGACGTCAAAGCCGTTGCCTGGGTATAGTAACGTCACGCCGTTTGTATACGCCGGGATTTATCCTAGTTCTGGAGATGACTTTAGTCTCCTTCGAAAAGCGCTTGAGAAATTGTCGCTTAATGATGCTTCGTTGCAGTATGAGCCAGAGCATTCGGGGGCCTTGGGGCATGGATTTCGAGCTGGTTTTTTAGGACTCTTACATCTAGATATTGTGCAGGAGCGACTAGAACGAGAGTTTGATTTGGATATTTTAGTAACCGCACCGTCAGTCTCTTATGAAATTACGTCTGAAAAAGGTGAAGTTACTACTATTTCAAACCCTTCAGAGTTACCTGATGCCGGAGAGTATGCTTCGATTTCAGAACCCTGGATGAAGATCAATATTCTCTGTCCGTCAGACCAAGTAGGAGGCGTAATAAAGCTTTGTACAGACCGTCGAGGATCTCATAAAAACCTACAGTACACGGCTGAAGATCGAGTAGAGCTTACTTTTGAGATTCCGCTCGCTTCGATTGTGACCGACTTCTACGATGATTTAAAATCAATTTCTTCTGGGTATGCCTCTATGAGTTACGAGCCATTAGGTTTACGCGAAGGGAGTCTTCAGCGTTTGGATATTTTAGTAGCTGGTGACCGAGTGGATGCTTTGAGCCAGATCGTAGATAAATCCGAAGCTTACAATATGGGGATCAAGTGGTGTGAAAAACTAAAAGAGATTATCCCCAAAGCTCAGTTCTCGATCGCGATTCAGGCATCAGTTGGTTCGAGGATATTAGCGCGAGAGACCATATCAGCCTTGAGAAAAGATGTAACCGCCAAGCTTTATGGAGGGGATGTTTCACGAAAAAAGAAACTTTTGAAGAAACAGAAAGAAGGGAAAAAACGACTCAAGCAGTTTGGGAAAGTCACAATTCCTCAGGAGGCCTTCTTTGCGATGATGAAGAAATAGCATTTACTTTTTATGAAAAAACACTATTAAGTATTTGTATTTTTCTACTATGCCCCAAAAAAGTTTAGCTGATTTTTTACCAGCCCAGGGCGAAAGCTTTCTGGATGCGGATTGGGAAAAGGTTGAGCACTTTGTGTCAAAGTATCAAGTTCCTGGTGATATGTTTGAGCTAGCCGCTTTATGTGGGCAGGTGAGCCGAGCTTTGGATTTGACTTTAAATGTCCCGAATGAGTACACGAAGAACTCACAAAGACTTATTCGAAAAATGGTTAGGGAGTTGAGGAAAGAAGTTCGAAAAAAATTGATTGAGGCTCGTGATATAAAATCACCGTTTGAGAATGCTCGTAATTTGAAGTCATCAGGATTTAGTGAAGAATATATCGTGTTCGATACACTTAACACGGCTGAAAAGCTTATAGCGGCTTACTTAAATTGGAATCCCTTAGCTGTAAGTGAAATTACGGAGGAAGAGCGTGAAAAAAGAAGGTTTCAAGTAAAAAGCTTAACTCAAGAAGATTTAATGAGTATCGGATGTTGGAATAACTCGATTAGACAAAGACTTGGAATAGATAGTTATCAAATGTTACTGGAATTTATTTTTAGTGATAAGCTCATGTCTCATGATGGGGCAATATTTACAGAGACGCTTTCGTGGTCCACAAAAGAAGAAAGCATTAAGAATATAAGAATGGTTGTTTCGGCTCACTTCGGCTGGGATTTGAATATTCCATGCGAGTCAGGATGTGATGAGTGGAGAGATCGTCGTGAAGCGGTGATAGGGATTAATTATAAAAAATTGGGAGCATTAGGTTTGAGCGGCGCCATGAATATCAGAAACAAAAATCGTTTGGGTGTTTATAGTGTATGCTTGATTAAGTCCTTCCCCGAGCTTGAGTTGGAATCAAAGCACTTTGGAGGTCTTTATAAAGCTTTGAGTAAATCAAATGCATCACCTTCAGAGGAAGAAGCCTTTTTTATTGATGAATATTTAGCGGCGCCTTCTTCGGATAAAGCACGAGAACTTTTGTACGAGTACACGGAGTCTTATTTATCAAGGAATGGTTATAGGCATATGAGTGAGTGTTTTGCTAAATTTATTGAGGCGGTAGAGCTTCTAGATGGTGCAGACGTGAGACGTTATGGTCTTCGAATTTTGTGGAATATGTCGGTGAGTTATTGTCGAAGAATGAGAGAGCTTGAAGAACTTTGGTGTAAAAAAAG
>CALIGR010000142.1 GCA_938021445.1 uncultured Candidatus Altimarinota bacterium | reverse complement strand
CAATCCACGAGTACTTGGGAAACTAAAAATTCCAGGTTGGTCTGACTATCTACACCCGATTGATGAAAACCACTTACTCGGACTGGGTAAAGAGGTAAAAGCAGGAGCAGAAGATGATGACCGGCTTACCCCAGATGAGATCTTAGGAATGAAACTTTCGATCTTTGATGTGTCAGATCTTTCAGATCCAAAAGAAATTCATAAGACTATTTTGGGAGAAACAGGAACCACGAGCCAAGCCCTTCACAATCATAAGGCGCTGCTCATTGAGCCAGAAAAAGGATTGTTAGCGCTCCCAATAAATGTCATGGCCAAAGACGGGGCAGCGCGAGAAAACTACCAACCAACAAAAACGGTCTTCAATGGAGCCTTTATTTATGACTTTAGTACTGAAGACGGTTTTGATCTTCAAGGAAAAGTAACGCACTACAAAGACGATTACTGGACCACTGGCGACAGCCGTCGGTATGGAAATCATGACTATAATATCCAACGAATTCTCTACATCGGAGATCACTACTATACATGGTCTCCAAACGTCGTCGAGTCACACGCGAAATCTGACTTCAGCAATACTGACCGTCTCGTCTTAGACACTAAGGCTTGTAAGAGCATCTATGAAGAATCAGAGTGCCAAGAGTACAGCCAGTGCCGAACGGTCTGGAGAGAATGGCAAGAGTGTTATGAAGAAGACGGTATCAAGATGTGTGATAGCCAAAAACGTTTTGAGCGGTGTGATAGTAAGTAGGAATCATTTGAGCTAAACGACTGAAAAACCATCCGAGAGGGTGGTTTTTTAATGTATTTACATTTACCTTTATCATGTCATGGTGTATTATTATTTCTATGGGAATTGAACACGATCGTTTTTATTTTGAAGCAGCAAAAAGGTTGGGAGTTGGTGTGGATATTGATTTTGACGTTTTACAAAAAATGCATATGGGGAGTGTTGATGGAATAGAGGTAGGTATAGACTTACCTATGTTTGAAAGTGCTGTTCGAGCGGTAGAGGATTTTCGTTCGGTATGGTTAGATAAATTAACAGCGGTTTTGGAGCCCGGTGGTTTAGGCGTTGATGTTGAATGGAAAGAGTCCCAAAAAGATTTATTAAAATGGCTTATAGATGATATTGATGCTGGTTTTTTTCGTGTAGTTTATCAGTCCCCAACTGGTTCAGGAAAAGCTCATTTTCTCTCAGCTGTAGCTAGGTCATATATTGAGGCACTTGAGGCTTTTACTGGACGGGTTAAAGATGACTCCGTTTTACTTTTAACTTCTAGAGCGAATTTAGCTGAAGGAATATCAGGTTTTAGGGCTGACTATAAAGGAGAGCTAGAGCAATGGTTTAAAGGTCGGCCAGGAGCTATCCGTTTAGTGGCATCAGGGAAGTCAAGGCCAGAAAAGCCGACCCCAATAATGGCGAGGGTTTACAAAGGTTTTGGAGGGAGTGAAAAATTTCAGATATCTCCAGGTCTTATATTAGGAGATGAAGGCCACAATATAACTGATGCGGTGCAGAGAAGGCTAAATGCCGTAGGCGGTGGAGCGTTTAGCCTTATGACGAGCGCCACTGTACTAGGGCCAAGAAAACAAGTTCCTGGTTACTTTTTGGAAGAATCGCATCCGGATGTGACACAGCCACATCGAGAGTTGGACATTAGTTCGTTGATTGAGAGAGGAGAGCTTAAGACGCCAGTTGTTTACAATGGTTATGGTGGAATATCGTTAGGTGATGACTTACAAGTGCTTTCTGAAACAGGTGATTTTTCTCAACCTAAGTTGGCAGAGTGGATGACAAAAAATATTGAATTTTATAAGTCGTTCTTAGCTCAAATTGTTGAAGACGAGGAGAGCCCAATAAACCAGAATTCAGAGAAAGGTATCCGTGATCGAAGGGTTTTCGTCCCGGTTCCTACAGTCGAATTTGGAAATCAGTTGGCTGAATATTGCGCTAACGAACTAGGGATTCCCTCCGCTTGCGTTAGTGGGAAGACAAAAGATTTTTCGACGGTAATGAGAAAAGTGAAGAATAAAGAAATTAATATAGTGTTCTCAGCTAAGAAAATTGGAGAAGGAGAGCATGCAGGAAGATTTGATACTTTTTTGGCTATAAAGACTTTTGCTAAAAGCGCTTTGTGGCTATTAACTCAAAATTTAGGACGGGTTATGGCGATTGACCCGGAAGACCCAGGTCGGGAAGCGATAATCATTGCCCCAAGTTATGACTCAGCGAAGCCACTGTCGAATGTTAATGATGTTTTTAACTCGCCAAAGTATGAGGCAGGTCGGGACTCGGGAGAGAACAAAAAAAAATATTGGAAAAGAAAACTGGAAGAGCGTTTTACGGCTAATCCGGATTTAGGTTTAGAGGAAGCTTTTTCAGATGTTGAGCAAGAAGAGATGAGAGATTCAGATATTGATTCAGTAGCTTTTTTCATGGAGTTTATTAGATCTTTTTCACGAGATCTTGATATTTCTGTGATTGATGAAATAAAAACGGCATTAAAAGATACACTAGGTATTAAAAACCGTACTGATTTAGTTGAAGCATCAGTTGAGGGCTTTTTAGCTGTCACCTTTGGTGATCTCGGGAGCCCAAGAGACTTGCTTCGTTTGGCTTTGGGGAATACTCCAAAAAGTGTTACAAAAGAGACACTTAAAACTTTGGCGGATCGGATTGGTTGGATTGAAGAAGATAAGTATAAAGCTCATTTAGAAGTATTAAGAAAGAAAGGAATAACAAGCTGGGCATCGTTAGTTAGCATTGATATAGATAGGTTCAGAAAAACAGAGTTTCCTCCATTTGGTTTTGGAAATACCTTGATGAACCGAGTAAATGCCACTACGAACACGGTAGCAAGTGTACCGAACTTAGAGTTGATGTCAGAAAATCTCGGTTTTGATAAAAAAACTTCAGTTCAGAATATTTTAGCCGGTTTAGGTATTTTCTCTGTCGAAGATTTACGAAGTTATAAAGGAGGAATCCCAGCTTTGAAAAGCGCTAAATTAGGTGATTTTAACGGTAAGTTTATGAAATTAGTAAGACTCTTTATGGGAGAACGATTGGGGGATCTTACCTGGGAAAATATTATGAAATTTGGGGATGCCGCCTTTGCGGAAGACAACTCCTAAAAACCTTTCGCCTCACGGATCTTTCGGGCATCGTGCTTAGTAGGGCGACCTTCCCCTTTTTCTCTCTGTCCCCAAAAAGGACGGTCTGGATCATAACTCGAATGCTGGTCCATTTCGGGCTCAGGGGAAAGATCCTCATAGTTTTGTGCGGCGAGTTCAGCGCTGACGCGTTTTTCTATGAAC
>CALIGR010000141.1 GCA_938021445.1 uncultured Candidatus Altimarinota bacterium | reverse complement strand
AAGTTTGATGTAGTACATCGACAAAGAAACTCAGAAATTGGTTTTCCTAGTTTTGTGAAAGGGTCAAATGCTAAAGTGGTTTACAAGTACGATCCTGGATCAGGAAATTATGATTGGGTGGTAAGAGATGGAATGTTTGGACTTGATATGTTTAAAGGGGAAATGCCGGCGTCAAAGCGACATATTGATGAAGCGATTGCTTACGCAGCAGCTCAGGGGATTGACTTGGGAACGATGCAGGCAGAGCTTCGACGAGGAGGCATTGCTTCAGAGCAAGAACTAGCGGCTGGTGCAGCGCTAAGCGGATTGGGAAGAGAGGTTACCGTGGCGGGCGCCGCTGAAGCGCGGCTGGATGCAGCACTCGCGGGATTACCGGGTCCGCAAAAGACCATTATAAGACAACAAGTCGTTCAAGAAATGGCACAGATTGTCCAGAGTGGGCCTCAGCTTAAGGGATTTCCGACAGTGGATTCATATATGAACTATTTGATAGGGCAGGGAGTAGACGCGAGCCCTACAGGGTACGTTGAGCATGGGGATACGACCCCAACAAGACAGCTTGATGCTTATGGGAATGTCCTATCACTAAACGTTTATCATGGGAATTTAGCAGCTCTAAGGAACCTACCGCCTCAACAGAGAGCGGCAGCGCTTAAGTCTCAGTACTTACGGTTTAACCCGGATAATCCAGCAGATCCAACAGAGAGGTCAGAGCATTCAGCTATGTTCTATGTTGCGAGAACTCTTTATCGAAATGGATTTGCTCCGAATGCTAACAATCTTGATAACGCAATTAATGGAGGACAGTACAAAAATGTAAATCAAATTCCAGCACTTCACGGTGTAGCAGCGCTTAATACTGCACCAGGATCTACACCACAAAATAGTATGCTTCGTCCAGATGTATTGGATCCTAATGAAAAAATTCTTGAGTGTGCTCCTTTCACCGAAGACCTTGGAAATGGAGTGAAGATGCACTATCAAATTTACTTGAGAGAAAATTGTGCCAATCCAATCATTGTGGCGACGCCAGAGTTTACTCAAAATTCTCCAGTGACAAGACATATTAAAGATATCATCACACAGTCAGCCCCACAGATATCAGACGCCATGGTTAAGACTGAAGGGGCTGTGAATCTTGCTTATATTGTTACTAAAGTGCTTATGCAAGTGGGAATGCCAACCGGTGGGGGAGGTCCGACAGGAGGACCAGGCGCTAAAGACTTGAACGTAATTGGTGGTGGCGGAGGAGGAACCGTGGTGGTTAATAACCCAATATTTAACATATAAAATCAATTAATTAATAAAATAAATATTATGTCAAAATATACAGCCGTTCTCGTACTACCATTACTTTTAGTTACCCTTACTGGGTGTGGTGAGCAAAGTACTAACACACCTACTATCTCAGTGACGCCAAATCAAGTTCAAGAAGCCCCAGAGCTAAAAGTAGTCATCCCAGAAGATCTCCCTGAACCAGAAAGAGATGAAAGTGGAGCTATTTTCTCAGATCCTGAGAATTTGGAAAAAAGGGCTAAATATCTAGCTCCTGAAATTTAATATTATTAGACAATAAGTTTGACAATATAAAAAATATATTTAATTAAGTTAAAGATAAATAATCACATCATTATGAATTTATTAAAAAAATTGGCTTCGGCTAGCACTTGGTTGCTCCTGTTTATGGGGGTGGCTGGCGTGCTGACAATCGAGGCAAGTGCTGCCACTTGTCCCGGAATTTCTCGTTATGGAGAAGCAGGGTATCCACACCGCCCAACGGGAAATACTTTTGCTTCCTTCAATTGTTTTGTGGATCACAACGTACTTCGTAATACTTACGGAGATCCTCGTGAGCAAAACTTCGTTCGAGTGAGTAAAAACGGTGGAAGTTGGTCGGACTCAGTTAGTACCAATGGAGGAGATACGGTGGAAGTTATGTTTTATATTCATAATAGTGGACAAGAAGGGATTGGAGCTTATACCGCTCGAAATACGACCTTTAGTCTTAACTGGAATAATCCTTCTAACATAGCAGGAGTAATTTCTTCGCCAGATGCCAGTCCTCGGATGGTAAATGACAATGCGAGTATAGCGCTTCCATCTGGGGCGACTTTGACTCCAGTAAGAAGAACTAAAGGGAATGGTTCAGTAGTGCCCTTGACCGGGACAGCTTGGTCAGGTGGTCCAATCGACTACCCTTCAAGTAATAGCTTTTCTCAAATTATTAAGTTTGAATATCGAGTTGATGCGCCAGCACCAAGCTGTTCGAAAGGAGAGTTTGATAAGGAAACCGTAACCGCTGGAGGTAACACAGTTTTCTCATGGATGACTCAAAATGCCGATGGAGCGAAAGTAATGTGTAACGGCGCTGGAGTAAATATTCTGGAAGGAATTGGCTCAGCTAACGGAAATAAAACAATTACGATTCCAAACGGAGCGAATGCTGGGCAGCAGATCACTTGTAAGATTGTGAATGCGAGCAACCAGCCAGTAGGATGTCAGGATGTGATTACGGTTGTGGCGCCAAGTATTGAGATTATCAAAACAGATTTGAATAGTGCAGATGATCAAGATGGATCACAGCGAAACGATACACAGACGATTACGTCAGGAGATACGGCACGATTTGAGATTACGGTTAGAAATAATGGAACGGAAGGATTAAGAAACGTAGTGGTAAGTGATCCGGAGACAACAAGTTGTGCTTTGGCTCAATCAGTTACTAATCACATTCTTGTTGTGGGGGCTACCGGTGCAGGTGTGAATGTAACAAATGTGGTCTCTAATAATGATAGTGTTTTTGATCCAAATGAAAGTTTTACTTATACTTGTGAGAAAGCCAATGTCACAGCGAGTACGTTTGCCGATGGAGACAATGATGTAAATGTTACCGGTGTAGGAGTTGGATCTGGACAAAATGTAAATGATGAAGATCCAAGTGCGGTTGTTGTCGAAGCACCAGGAACACCAGCTATTACGATCGATAAGCGAGACTGGAATGGATCGAATGATCTTGATGGAGCTGGGAACGATGGAAGTGCGTCAGATGATGATACACAAACTATTAACTCAGGTGATGCGGTTAAATTTCGAATTATAGTAAGAAACACGGGAGAAGTTGATCTAGAAAATGTAGTGGTAACTGATGCAAATGCTTCAGAGTGTGCACTGACAGCGCCACAATTCCGAGGGATTTTGAGAGGAGAAGGCACTACCAAAGGAGCCATTAGCCAAGAAAGTACACTGGGAGCTAACAATAATGATAATATCTTCAATGTAGGAGAGGCGATCCAATATGTATGTACTCAGGCCAATGTAACTGAAAGCTACACAAATACAGCTCGAACAGTCGGTGAACCAGTTGATGGTCAGCCAAATGTAAATGATACAGATCCTACAGATGTTGTAGTTGAAGAACCAGGGGCTTGTACAAAAGGTGAGTTTGATAAAGAAACCGTAACCGCTGGAGGAAACGTAGTGTTTTCTTGGATGACTCAAAATGCAGACGGAGCCCAAGTAATGTGTAACGGTGCAGGGGTTAATCTTATGGAGCCAATCGGTTCGGC
>CALIGR010000140.1 GCA_938021445.1 uncultured Candidatus Altimarinota bacterium | reverse complement strand
GAATTTGAGTTGATCTAGTTTTTCTTTAAGTTCACTGATCTTATGAACCCCCATTTTTTCGTTTTCCCACTGCGCTTCGAGTTTTTGTAAAACTTCTTTGAGGTCCGCTATTTCTTTGGCGACGAGTTTAACTCTTTCGGGGTTAGTGTTTTCTTTACTGAGTGCCGCTTTCTCGATCTCAAGAGTGAGGACTTTCTTTTTGATATTTGAAAGGCTCTCTGGCTCAGACTCGATCTCGAGCTTGAGTTTGCTCATGGCTTCATCAATCAGATCAATCGCTTTGTCTGGGAGCTTTCGGTCAGGTAGATACCTTATAGAGAGGTCAACAGCGCTGATAAGCGCGTCATCCGTAATCTGGACGCCATGATGGACTTCGTATTTCTCTCTTATGCCTCTGAGAATCGCGATGGCTTCTTCGCTTGAAGGCTCGTCGACTTGGACGGGCTGAAATCGGCGTTCGAGAGCCGCATCTTTTTCGATGTACTTTCGATACTCGCTGGTTGTCGTGGCCCCTACACAGTGTAGCGTGCCTCGCGCTAGCGCGGGTTTGAGTAGGTTTCCAGCATCCATGGAGCCTTCAGCGCTTCCCGCGCCTACAATCGTGTGTAACTCATCAATAAAGAGAATGATCTGTCCTTCGGCTTTCTCGAGTTGCTTTAAGACGTTCTTAAGGCGATCTTCAAATTCGCCTCGGTACTTAGCTCCCGCCACAAGAGCGGCCAGATCAAGAGAGAGCACTTTTTTACTTTTGAGAGATTCAGGAACTTGGCCTTGAATGATCTTGACGGCGAGCCCTTCGGCAATCGCCGTTTTTCCAACGCCCGGGTCTCCGACTAAGCAGGGATTGTTTTTAGTTCTTCTGGATAAAATCTGAATCGTTCGGCGAATTTCTTCGTCTCGACCGATGATGGGGTCAATTTTTCCTTTTCTCGCGAGTTGGGTGAAGTCGATCGTGTATTTGTCTAGGGCCTTTAGTTTTTCGTGACCATCGGCTGAATCGATTTTTTCACCGTTTCTTGATTTTTTTATCACTTCTTGAACTATTTTTTTGTTCAATTTTAGTTTATCTAGTTCTTTCTTTGCGGTACTAGAGCCTTCTAAAATACTTAAAAATAAGTGATCAACGCTGAGAAATTCATCACCCATTTTCGCTTTAATCTTATCGGCGGTACTGAGCATCTGTCCAAAATCACGAGAAGGGGATCGCTGGGCGCCTTCGACTTTGGGGAAATTCATGACCCTTGAGGCAAAAGCCCCCTGAACGTCTTCAGTCTTTAGGCCCGACTGAGTTATGATTTGCTGAAGGATACTTTCTTCATCGAGTAGCTGGGCTAAAACCCAGTGCTCAACTTCCAGGCTTCCAGCCTGGTAGTCGTCAGCGAGTTTTTGAGTCGCGACGATTGATTCGGCAGCGGCAGTGGTCCAGTTATCAAAGTTCATAATTTGTTTAGTATAATTTAACTTTACTAATTCTGCATAAATTGGCAGTCTCATTATAAGAGTGCTAAATGAAGTGTCAAATTGACCTAAAGTAAATCCCTTCAAATCTCCCTTTAACAAGGGAGACTTTATACTCTATAGTGATGGTGATTATTAAATTTATATGTCAGAAAAACCACTCAATATTAAAGCGTTGCAGAAAAGCTTCTGGGCCCTCTCGAGAGTGAAGCAAGAAGCTTTTTTGAAGCAGCTTTATCAGCTCTCAAGTGAAAACAAAGATCTGTTTCAGCTTTTTCTCGGTCCGGATGAATCTGTTGTCGTCGAGCGACTAAAAGTACAGATTAGAAAAGAAACAGTTGATCGAGTGCCACGATTTAAAAAATTAAGAGTGTCTAAAATCAACGCTTTGCTTCGATTAGCTGATAAGTACCCAATCTCAGTCCTTCAGCGGATAGAGATACAAAAAGAAGCCTGGATGGGGGTGATGCTCTTTGTGATTAAAAAACCGATGAGCCCAGCTCGTTATGAAGTGGCGGGAGCTAAGTATCTGGAAAACTATCTAGACCGTCTGAGAAACGATATTTTAGAAAGATCTGAGTCAGAGTCTCGGCTCGCTGAAACGAGAGACTTTTTGGGAAACTTTTTAGACAAGTATGCGTTGCTAGAGATAAGAGCGGTTTATAAGCAGTGGTTTTAGGGCTCAAAAAAAATTGCCTGCTTTAAAAAAAAAGCTAAATTGTCTTGGCTTAATAATCGGGGTGTAGCTCAGTTGGCTAGAGTGCGTGGTTTGGGACCACGAGGTCGCAGGTTCGAGTCCTGTCTCCCCGACCAGATTAAAATCTTAGATCTTCCTGATCTGAGGTTTTTAGCTTTGATCACGAAGTGATCGGATGAGAACCGCCAAGGTTCGAACTGAAACCCAAATCTAAGATTTGGAGTTGAAGTCTTCGTTCTCGACAAAGTCGAGATAAGAAGTGTCCTGTCTCCCCGACCAGATTAAAACCTTAACAAAAAAAGCTGTGAATTCATTCTCCAGCTTTTTTTGATTTATAAATCTTATCTAAGTATTGATTTCTAGAGTGGGCCTCTATAGGCTGTAGATTTTCCGTACTGAATGGTTCTATCGTACATAGCACTCACTTCTAGACTGTTTAAATTAGTCCCGGATTACTGCCCCTGAATCGTTGTATCAGCACTAGGAGCGCCTGGCACACCGGCTTGTCCGCTAGTTTCAAAGACTTTCTTGGCAATGACTTTGCCATCTGGATCCATAGTGAGCTCAAGGGCTACATGTGATGGTATGTCGGCTCTGGCCATAGTTGCGATCTGCTCGGCGACACTTGCCGTATCTTCATCCGTTGTGAATAAATCAATGACGCTGAAGAATTGTCCTGTTTCTGGATCAACTGTAACCAAGGCTTTTTCGACACAGTCAAGATCAGCTTCAACTAATTGTTCGACGCGTTGTGGGACATCGATTTTCATCCCATTGTACTCAAAGCTGATTGGATCACCACTTTGCTCGACTTTACATTCTTCTTGGGCTGGAGCAGCCTGAGATTCAGCTAGTATTTTAGGTTCCAGAGCTATTTCTGGTATTGCACCAGGTATCACTTGCTGAGCGGTTTCATAGCCTGTAGGTCTTGCTTTCACTGGTTCTTCAGGAACTTTAATTACTGGACTTTCTGCTACTTGAACTTTTTCAGTCTGACTCTGAATCGTTTGACCATAAGCTTTTCGTCCATTGGCACTACTCGCATTGATCACGTAATCAACGCCATCAGGACCCACAAAGACGACACCAACTCTAGAAGAGTCTCTATAGTTTACGACATCCTTTATTATGACGCCTGTAGATGGATATGTCCCTCCAGCTTTAGTATAAGCTCGTTTGTCTTTGCCTTTGATTAGTCCACGGATCGCTAGGTCTTTATCTGGAACAAAGGTATCACCGACATTATAACCAAGAGTTTCACTTATTTGCGCTCGGTTGGCTGGTTCAAAGTAATCTGATTTAAATTCGGTTTCAGCCTCAATTGTTTTTGGAACAGAAGTGATTGATGACATTGGGCCTTTGCCTACTTTTTGCTGAGCTCGTTTGATGGCTGCTTGCTTTCTTCTTTCTGCTCTATTTGGTTTCCCTTGGGGCACTGGAGCGAGTGTTGGGGCTCCAAATTGGTTAGCTGTTTTTGTATAATCAGGCTTGTTGGTTACTTGAGCAGTCGCTACTGTGTCATCACCGATTGGAGCCATCGTTCTGGCTCGTGGAGTCAAGAAAGCCGTAGTGGCGGTTGGTGGGTTTTCAGTTCTAAACCGTGGCCTTGGTGCAGAATCTAGTGCAGCTTGAATCTCACCCGAGCTTAGATTACGAGTCACTTGAGGCACTGCTGGTGGTATAGGTTCATTTAGAGGAGCCGATCCAGCGTGCCATTCCCCGTTTTGATCCAAATAGCCAGGTATATGAGTTGAGTTAGAAGCTTGATCGAGAACGACTGGCTGAGCGTCTATCATTGGGCTTTCAGCCACAGATTGAGTGGCGCTTGTGCCCAAGATTTCGTCTAGTAGGACGCTCATCGGTTGATTTAGACGAGGATTGTTCATACTAAAATCAAAAGACCCACTCACGCCACTTTGACGGTGCGCATAAGCCGCAAGCCGAGGGAAGAGGCTCGTTTGAATTGAAGCGGCGATTCGTTGATTAAGAGAAAGTTTATAGTTTTTATTTTCAGTCGTAATTACATCTTTCCAGGTCATAGATAAAATGGAAGGATCAATTTCGGTTAGCTTTTCTGCCGCCCGAATTTCTCTGGTTGCATGGTCATCATCAATAGTGC
>CALIGR010000139.1 GCA_938021445.1 uncultured Candidatus Altimarinota bacterium | reverse complement strand
GTCTGCTCAGGCGGGAGATACGATGATCTCGCTAAAGTCTTTACCGGAAAAGACTACCCAGGAGTGGGTATTTCTATCGGTCTGACTAGACTGCTTAGTCAGTGTCTAGACTCCGGTTTAGTCACGCCCGAAAAAGTGACTCCAAGTGAAGTACTTTGTATCGCGGCAGACGAAGTTGCCCAGTTAAAACTATTAGAAATTGGGCAGCAACTCAGGTCAAAAGGTTTAAAAGTAGAAAATTATTTTGAAAATAAAAAGCTCGGGAAAAAATTCGACTACGCGGACAAGCAAGGGATCGAGTGGGTGGTCGTTATGGGTGAACGAGAGCTAGAAAATGGTGAAGTCCAGGTCAAAAACATGAATACTGGAGAAAGTGTGATGGTTAGAGTTGAGGAAGTTTCTGGGTTTAAGTTTTAAACCAGTACCAGAACTAAGATTTAGATCCAGAACCAGGATTTTCAGAATTAAAAAAATTCACTTGATTTCTTATCCTCGTAATTCTTCAAATTACCTTAATCTAGGTTCGGGGCTTTTTAGGAATCTACTTCTAACATCACCGGACAGTGATCACTGCCCATTTGCTCAGTCAAGTATTCAATTTTTTTGACGTCTTTCATCAGGGTTTTATCGACGAAGAAATAATCAATTCTCCAGCCGACGTTTCGGTCTCTTGATCGAGTGATCATATGCCACCAGGAGTAGACGTCTTGGGTGTCAGGCTTGAGGTGTCTCCAGATATCAATCCATCCATTTTCGATCCAATGACTGAGTCTTTTTCGTTCTTCTGGATGAAATCCAATAACCCCATCATTGTCTTCAGGGCGAGCCAGATCTATAGGCTGGTGAGCACAGTTTACATCACCGGTAAAAATAACTTTTTTGCCCTGATTTTTTAGGCGGTTTACGTAGGCTAAGAAGTTATCGTAAAAAACGAGCTTTTGAGCCCACGCGAGCTCGGATTTTCCGCCATTTGGGAAGTAGAGGCCAAGCAATGACCAGGCTTCTCCATTTTTGGTGAAATCAATCTGCGCGACTCGGCCCTCATCGGCAACCGGGTTTCCCTCAAATTGACTTGAAAATAACACCTGAGATTCCGAGTCCCAGCCTGACCGGCAGGCAGGAAGTTCGGAATGACACCATTCTTTTTTAATCCAAACAGCGGTTCCAGAATATCCAGGTTTTTCAGCTGACTCATAAAACTGAGTGTAGTCACTATATTTCTCAATTATTTTTCCAATCTGTTCGGGTTTACATTTAGTTTCCTGGATGAAGAAAATATCAGGGTCATGCTGCGTCAAAAATTCTTCAAGATTTTCTTTGCGTTCTACTGCACGTATGCCGTTCACGTTCCAGGATATTATTTTCATTTTTTTTGGTCCTAACTATTTGGTTATGTCATTCCACGGTTTAACCGGGGAATCTCTTGGTTTTGTAGAGTGATAATTTGATTGTCTGATTTTAAGTTTTCAGAAGACGGGAGATCCCCCGATCAAGTCGGGGGATGACATTCGGTACTTTAAGTCAAATTCCCACGGATATTTTGTATCAATTCAGGAAATGCTTCCTGCAAGAAATGGCCTCGATCTCTGAATTTCATGATTTTAGCACCTGGCAGTTTCTCAGCATACATTTCACAATCATCATGCGGGACAATATCGTCATCAACTGAGTGATAAATCCAGATTTTTTTTGTTACTTTTTCAATCAGACTTAGATCTTCTTTTAGATTAAAGCCACCAGGACAACCAAAGCAACCGGCGACTAAATGTAGATCTTTAGCCGTTTTTTTGAGTTTGTTTTCCGATAAATATTTTGCCAAAAAATTAGCCCCCAAAGAGTGTCCGACTAAGACCGTATCTTCATCAACAAAATCAACCACTCGTTCAAACTCAATTTTCCATTCTGGGTATTTTGCATTGAGTGGGTTCGGCATTTCCAAACGGACAGTATTGTATTCGGGGAGAAACTCATCCCAACGTCGGCTCCATTTGAGCACTTTAGGCTCAGCCTCAAAAGGATCATACGCCTCTTGTTTTAAGAAACTTAAATATTCTTTGTAGCTGCCCCAAATTTCTCCCCCGTGGATGAAGAGTAGTTTTCTCATTTTCGAAGTTCCGTTACGTAGTGTTCTAAGATTTCACAAAAATCATCAACGGACTGGTCGTTCAGAAACTTATGAAGGCTGATCCGGATTGGATGTTGCCACGTTGGATCAGGTTCCAAGTATTGCATAACTGGCGTCGCTGTCATCATGTCGGTTGTACAGGCTGATCCAGTGGAGACACAGATCTGTTCCTCACTCGAGAGTTTGGCCATGATTTCAGAACCTCTGACCCCTTCAAATGAGACACTGATCAAACCAACGCATCGCTCTTTTCCAGGCACTTCATGAAATTTATGATCAGGGATATTATCCGCGATAAAATTATAAATTTTTTGATCCCACTTAAGGATCTGATCTTTGTTTTTAGTAAACTGCTCTTTCCAGATTTTAAAACTTTCAGCCGCTCCAGCGAGAAGATATGGGGATTTGGTGTGCGTGTCTTTGGAGAGTGCTGGAAATTTTTCTGGGTTCTTTAGGTACAAGATCCCAATATGTTTTGGCCCGTAAATTTTTTGCGGAGTAAAAACTGCCGCGTCAGAGTTTTCTAGATCTGGGACAACGCCTTTGGCAAAACTTTGTGAATAATCTCGGAGGATGAGGGCTGCTGGGAATTGTTCTCTGAGTTTTTGAGCTGGATAAATAGTCCCAGTTTCAGAATTAGCCCCCATAAGAGCTATGACTTGAGCTTCATCAGGCAGACCTTGAAAGGTAAGCGGGTCAAATGTATTTTTTGCTAAAATCTCATCGCTGATTGAGCTGTGCTCCACCGCGGAACCATATATTTTTTCTTTACCAAATAATTTTTCACACTCCCACAAAAATCTCCGATTGGCATCCGTCCCAGAGTACATGATGCAGAGCTGCTCCCAATTGACGTTTAAAACATCAGCGATAGTTTTCAGGCCTTCATCAATTACTTTTTGGGCCAGATAGCCTGCATGATGCTTGGAGTTGTTATTAGCGTGTAAGTGCAGGTTGTCTTTCATCACTTGCTCAACGCGTGGATCAAGCGGCGTACTAGCAGCCGAGTCGAAGTAGCGGAGGAGGCTCGGATTCATCAAGATAGAGTGTACCGAAGATTTTTGGCTTTAAAAGCTGAAAAAATAATTGTTTTGTGTTAAAAT
>CALIGR010000138.1 GCA_938021445.1 uncultured Candidatus Altimarinota bacterium | reverse complement strand
GTTGAGTCCCCAGCCAAAGCTAAAACTATTGAGAAGTTTTTAGGAAAAGACTTTACCGTTAAGTCTTCATTTGGGCATATTCGAGATTTGCCAAAAAAAGGCATGTCTATTGATATTGAGAACGGATTTACTCCGACTTATGAGGTCAATGACGATAAGAAAAAAACGGTCAATGAGCTGAAGAAAGCGGCTAAAACTGCAGAAATGGTTTGGCTGGCATCGGATGAGGATCGCGAAGGGGAAGCTATTTCTTGGCATCTTTCAGAAGCTTTAAGCCTGGATGAAAGTAAAACCAAAAGAATTGTCTTTCATGAGATCACGAAGCCGGCGATTTTGAAGGCGATAGAAAATCCAAGGACCGTTGATAAGAACTTAGTAGACGCACAACAAGCTAGACGGGTGCTTGATAGATTAGTCGGTTATGAGCTGAGTCCTGTGCTCTGGAAAAAAATAAAAGCGGGTCTTTCTGCGGGGAGGGTCCAGTCGGTTGCGGTGAGACTTATTGTCGAGAGAGAGCGCGAGATCAAAAACTTCAATTCAGACTCCGTTTTTAAAGTAGTAGGGGAATTTGAGTCAGACGGACAGGTGTTTAAGGCTGAATGCGGAGTGAAATTTAAGGGACTAGAAGAGGCAAGGAATTTTTTAGAAGCGATTCAGAAAGCCGATTTTACGGTGGAAAGTCTAGAAACAAAGCCGGGGAAAAAATCTCCAGCCGCTCCTTTTACCACTTCGACTCTCCAGCAAGAAGCGAGTCGAAAGCTGAGCTTTTCGGTTAAACAAACCATGATGGTGGCTCAGAGACTTTATGAGTCTGGAAAGATAACTTACATGAGAACCGATTCGGTAAATTTGTCAGAAACCGCTCTTGAAGGGGCTTCACAGATGATTCGGTCTGAATATGGGGACGAATATCATCAAGAAAGAAAATTTAAGACTAAATCTTCAGGGGCGCAAGAAGCCCATGAAGCGATTCGTCCAACTGAGTTTGGAAAACAAATAGTTGATGGAGAACGAAATGAGCAACGTCTTTATGATCTAATCTGGAAAAGAACTATTGCGTCACAGATGAGTGAGGCAAAATTAGAAAAAACGACGGCTAAAATTTCGATTTCTACCCGAGAAGAAGGTTTTGTGGCAAAAGGTGAAGTTTTGAAATTTGATGGATTTTTGAAAGTATATCTTGAAGGCAAAGATGAAGAAGGGGATGAAGAAAGTGATGAAGGCTTGCTTCCAAAGATGTCAGAGGGAGACCTTTTGTCTTATAAAAAAATTATGGGGAAAGAGACGTTTAGCCGCCCCAAAGCTAGATTCACTGAAGCTTCTCTGGTGAAGGCGATGGAAGAAATGGGTATTGGTCGACCGTCAACGTACGCGCCGACGATTTCGACCGTACAGGATCGAGGCTACGTAGAAAAAACAGACAGAGAAGCTCAACAACGTCATGTCGCCCTTTTAACACTTAAGCCGGCAAGTCTGGATGAAGAAAAATTGGTAGAGAATTTTGGAGCTGAGAAATCAAAACTTTTCCCAACCGACATTGGAAGAGTCGTAACTGACTTTTTGGTGAAGTTTTTTCCAGATATCGTTGATTTTCAATTTACCGCTAAGGTTGAGGAAGAGTTTGATAAAATTGCCGATGGGGACAAAGCCTGGAACGAAATGATCAAAGGCTTTTACGGAGGGTTCCGAGAAACCATTGATAAAGCCGCTGACATTGATCGATCAGAAGCGAGCTCTCAGCGAGAACTGGGGATGGATCCAAAATCTGGAAAGCCAGTGATTGCCAGAGTCGGCCGATTTGGACCAATGGTTCAAATTGGAACGAGTGAAGACGAAGACAAGCCACAGTTTGCCTCGATTCCACCGGAACAGAATCTAGAAGAGATCACTTTCGAAGAAGCGCTTAAGCTTTTTGATTTTCCGAAATCGCTCGGAAAAGATGCCGAAGGAGAAGATGTATTGGTCAATACTGGGCGATTTGGACCTTACGTCAAATGTGGAAAAACAAATGCTTCGTTGCCTAAAAAACGAATGGATAAAGAAACAGGGGAAATGATCCCTGGGCTCGATATGACGACCATCACTCTCGAGCAAGCACTCGTACTTATCGCTGAGAAGAAAGAGAAAGACGCGAATAAGTTCGTTCAAGTGTGGGAAGAAGAAGACGTACAATTGCTTCGTGGGCCTTATGGGATTTATATCAAGCACGCGAAGAAGAATTTTAAAATTCCAAAGACCGTTGAAGCTCCAGAAAAACTCACGCTTGAGGAATGTCAGGAAATCATCAAAAATCCACCAGCGACAAAACGTAGACCGCCAAAGAAAAAATAATTTTGATGTATGACTTTTAAAAAATTAGCACAAGTTTTCTGTTATTACTTTTTACCAGTTTTTCTGGCCGGACTTTTGTCGTTTTTAATCTACACGGATAACACCCATGAGTTTAGAGCTGAAACTGGTGAAATAGCTCTGACACTCTTAGTTTTTTTACTCGCGATAAGACCACTCAGTCAGATTTTTTGGAAAGTGAAAGTTTTAAAAAAATTAGTTTCTATTCGTAGAGAGCTTGGGATTGGAATGTTCTACATTGCCCTCGCACATGGAGCGAGCTACGTGCCTATCATTTGGCAGTTTCCACAGGTACTCACAACGCCTTTTGTCTATATTGGGCTCCTCGCTTTTTTTAATACCTTTTTACTCTATATCACGTCTAATAATTATTCATTGAAGCTCTTGAAACAGAACTGGAAAAAACTGCATATGAGTGTGTATGTTTTACTTATTTTGTCTTCTGCTCACGCGTACTTGGCGACGGATGATGTGGAGTGGATTATTAAAACGATCGTTACGGTTTTGCTCCTTGGTGGGCTTAATCTTTTGGTGAAAAATAAAGTTCGGGTTCCAAAACTTTCACAAAAATAAAGTTCGCGCGTCATATAAAGTAACTTATACTTTTTTCGTAATGAAGAAGATTTTAGTCTTTGTTTTAGTTTTTGCCTCAGGCTGGGGAATAAGCCAGGCCGCTTTAGAACTGAATTTTGATAAAATTGTAGAGTGGAGTCAGGAAGAAAAACTGACTTTCAGTCCTTTTAATGATGGCGAAGACTGGGACCGTTGGGATACCCGTGAGCGTGAAGTGGAAGCGTCTAGTATCAGTGTGGATCTAACACTCTCAGAACGAATAGACTTATGTCTTGTTGGTGGAGGCGCCTGGAATCATGCTTTGTCTGAGTGTATTTATCCCGAGTTGTCTTTGTCTTTAGACCACACCTGTCTCCCAAGTGAGCAAGCCGCGGTGACCTGCCCGGTTAACTATGATCCGGTCTGTGGATCGGATAATCAGACGTATTCAAATGCCTGTGCGGCTTGTGCCAGTCAAAATATTTTTGGCTACAAACGTGCCGCTTGTGTCCAGCCCGTCAGTGCGAATAAAATTATTCAGGTTGCTGAAAAAGCTATTGATTGTCAGCAATATCCAGGGGAGATCTGCCTTCAGTATCGCACGGCGGGGAGTGATGAAGCGTGGAAAGAGTATCCTGATTTTTTGCGAAATTTTGATTTTGAGACGGGGTTTATGTTTATCTTGCAGATTCAAGAAACCGCTCGACCCTATCCAATCGAGTATCAGTTTCCGTATGAATGGGAGTTAATTAAAGTAGTGAGTAAAGACCTCCCTTCAGAATATATAAAATCAAGTGCGTGTAAGGCCGAGAGTCGTGCGGTCTGTGGCTTGGACGGAAAGGACTATCTCAATCCATGTGAGGCCGAAAATCACGGGCAGCGATGGAAAGAGGGTACTTGCGCCGAACAGCTTTCAACCGATCTATCACTTTCCCCTTTTAATCAAGGAGAGAAAGAGGGGAAGCTACTTCATGAAGACTGGAAGCACAGTAATTTTGATTAACCATATTTTATTGTGAGGGAACCAGCTCTTGGGTAATGTATTGTTTGTAATGTGGCTTTTAAAAAAAATTCTTAATCGTCGGTTTTCAAAATATGGTTTTTTTATTTTCTCGGGACTTTACTATGTCTTGTCTCGACTTACCAAAATGGACTTTAAAAAAGAATCGAATCTCAAAGTAAGATCAGGCATCCGCTGGGGGCGAATTTTTGTCTTTCTTTTTTGGGCCGTAATTCTTTTTTTGGTGTGGGCTTTTTGGTTTGTGAAGTCGGGTTATGCTTCTGAATTTGAGGGAAAAATAGACGGTTGTGCGGTCGTCTTTGGAGCGGCGGTTTGGAAAGATGATGTGCCGAGTCACGCGCTTAACGATCGTTTGCAGTCAGCCATAAAACTCTACAAAGAAGAACGAGTAAATTGTCTCATCATGACTGGTGGAGAATCGACCTTTGGAAGTCACGAGGTGGATGTGATGACCAAAGTCGCGGTTGATGCAGGGATTCCGACCGAGTCTATTTCTCAGGATTACTTAGGTGAAAATACGCTGATTTCGGTTTCCAATATTGATAAAGAAAAACCAGTGGTCTTGGTCTCAAATGACTTTCACCTCGCTCGTATTGGTTTGCTCGCGTATCAAAATGGAATTAAGAATTATCATCTTCATAAAGCTGATTACTTGAAGGGAGAGTACAGAGATGATGATTATTACTACTTCCGAGAAGTCGCAGGAGTTTTGCTTTTTGCGAGTGTGGGGTGGTTTATGTAGGGAGTGCTTAGGCTGCTAATTTTTCAATTATAAGTCCGGCACGGTCACCTGTTGTTACTTGGTCATTTGCAAATAGGACGGCTTGACCCGGTTGGATGAGGTAGTGTCCATCTTGCCTTGGAATGGCAATGAGATTTTTAGCTTCTATAAAATCAACCGGTGGCTCTATCGGTTTGCCAATTAAAAGTTCTGGAGCTTGATCGGCATTGTAAAAAGCAAAATTTTCAACTCCTGGTTTTCGGATTATGGCTTCTATTGGTTTCCAGGTATCGGGCGGAGTTTGAGCGACTGCGGGTTCCATCCCTTGAAGTATTTGTCTAAAAGCATCGAGTAGTTTGTCGGCATAGGTTAAGTGGTCTGGGTGACCGATGGTTCCTAGTTCAGCGGTTATAGCGGTAGCGTTTAGCTCTCTAGCGGTATAGCCAGCAAAGGTTTGAGCGGTCGCTGGATCAGAGAGAACCAGCCCTGCATAGACACTGCTGAATTGTTCTTTAAAAAATTGGAGAGAATCATAAACCATTCCATAAGTGTACTCACTATCATCAGTATGATTTCCTCGTACGTCCTTAACCTTTGGCACCTTAAAGCTTTGATGTAAGTCATGGTGTTCTAGTGTAGCCCTAACTTCACTGGCATCAGCGCCGCCACTAAGTATGTCGTTGATAGCACTAGCAATAATCCTTCTTCGTTTTCCAGCATAGCTTTCGTATTCTTTTTTTAGATCATCAATCGTCCAAAGCCGATTGGCGTTAGCCTCTATCCCTAGAGGCTTGTCTTTTGAGTAGTAGCGGTGATCTCCAGGCTTAGAATCTTTGGTGTTTCTAGCTTCATGGGCCGCTCGCAAATTGCCATCAACAAAAATAACATTGCGCTTTAGGTCTATAGTCCCATCACAGAGTTCAGATCTGAGTTTGTCCATGATATTCGCTCCAGCATCTTCATCTCCATGAAGTATTCCACTGAGCATGATTGTTTGGCCCGTTGCGTTCGGGTTTGTAAACAAATGAACCCCAGTCTCAATTTCCTCAAACTTTGTACCGCTTGAGGGATCCAAATCAAATTTTGGTAAATTAGAACCTAGTTCTTTTTGAATACTCCAGTGAGAGGATGGGTAGTTTGACGACATTAATTAAATTAATAAAATTAATGACGTATTTAGTCAAATCTAATCTTGCATTTGTATCTATTAAGCCCGAGTAATCCGGACAGTTGAGGAAGAGAAATCTTCTAAACTGTTTGAGATGAAATATTTAAACGAACGGCAACGAGAAAAGTACAAGCAACGAGTGGTAAATGATTCGTATAAGTTGGGAGTGACGACAGTGAGCCGGCAGTATGGGTTGGGACGGTCAACGATCTATGAATGGCGAGATCGAGTAAAAGAGACCGGAAGTGTTAGAGAAAAAAAACGTGGCCCAAAGAAGCGTGTATCGTGGCAGACTCCCGCTTCTCTGGAAAGAATCGTCTCTCGATTAAAAAGACAGACGAATTATGGTCCAAAACGACTCCGTGTCGAGTTAAGTCTTCATGGTATCACTTTGGGAGAAAAAGCGATTCGAGGCATCCTAGGGCGTCGTGGTCTAGTCATTCATCATCGTCGTAAGCGAAAAAAGAAAAACCAGGTCTACTATATCCCTTATCCGGGTTACCGTATCCAGGTAGACACCAAAATCGTCCCCGATGACATTCCTGACAAACGAAGCCCGAAGCGTTACCAATTCACGGCTATTGATTGTTATACCAAGATCCGCTTCTTATGGATTTATGAAGAGCTCTCCAACCATAACTCCATTAAGTTTCTACAAAAAGCTTTGGACTTCTACCGCTCCATTGGAATTGAAGTAGAAACCGTTCAGACTGACAATCATATGACCTTCACGAACCTCTATATTGGCGGAAACAAGAAGTCAGATCACCAAAACCTCAGAATCCATCCGTTGACTGAATTCTTACTCAGCCAAGGCATCCAACACCTTTTGTCTCGTCCTGGCCGGCCTCAAGACAACGCCTTCGTTGAGCGATCCCATCGGACCGATATGGAAGAATTTTATCGCACCACCAATCTTAACCAGTTAAACGATCACCAACTCAACCTCAAGATCCAAAACTGGATTTATTTCTATAATCTCTTGCGGCCTCACTCCGCTTGCAATAATTTACCTCCACTTAAGTTCCTTCTCACTGTCCGACAATCTGGGGCTTAATACAA